>JAZULG010000239.1:0-3928 GCA_045603005.1 Acutalibacteraceae bacterium | reverse complement strand
CTTAACTTTGCAGTTGAGCAGGGCTCAGCAGGTAAGGACGCAGCTGTAGCAAACGGCCTTAACTACACAGAGGTTAAGTATCAGTCAGATGCACTTCTCGAAGTACAGAGCGGCACATCAGACGCTTGCATCATCGACATCACAATGGCAAACTCAATGACAGGTGAAGGCACATCCTATGAGGGTCTCGGCTATGCAGTTGAGCTTAACGCAGAGGAATACGGCATCTCCTTCCGTAAGGATTCAGACGTAACTGCAGAGGTTAACAAGATTATGGCTGAGCTTATGGCAGACGGTACTCTTGATGCACTTGCAGAAAAGTACGGCCTTACACTCATCAAATAATTAAAAGAAAACAAAGATATTTTTCCGAAAGACAGAAGGTGTATGCCTCCTGTCTTTTGGTTGGTATTGACCGCAACTCAAAGATGGAAAGGTTAAGGAAAAAGCTATGTTTTGGGAAGTAACGTTGAGTCTTCTTGAAGGTTTCTGGGAAACCCTCAAGATATTTTTATGGACTCTCGGTTTATCGCTGCCGTTGGGACTTGTTATCGCCTTCGGCTCTATGAGCAGGATAAAAATAATAAAGGCGGTATCAAAATGTCTTGTATGGGTAATCAGAGGCACCCCTCTGATGCTTCAGCTTATTGTAATTTTCTACGGTCCCGGTCTTATAGGTGCCTGGGCGGAGGATTTTATAAGAAACAATGTGGATTTCCTCCTTGAAAATCTTGAGCTTGCGAAGGTAATTATCTGGATAAGCAAGTGGACGGGCTTTGACCGCTTTACCGCGGTTATAGTGGCCTTCGTTATCAACTATTCCTGCTACTTCTCGGAAATCTACCGCGGCGGTATCGAAAGCATTTCCAAGGGACAGTACGAGGCAGGTCAGGTACTTGGTATGACAAGAAGACAGACCTTCTTCAGAGTTGTTCTTCTTCAGGTTATCAAGCGCATCATTCCTCCCATGAGCAACGAAATCATCACTCTTGTAAAGGATACGTCCCTTGCAAGAACTATCTCCGTATACGAGATTATCTGGGCAGGTCAGGCGTTTATCAAGAGTGACGGACTTCTCTGGCCTCTCTTCTATACAGGCGCCTTTTATCTCGTCTTCTGCGGCGTTCTTACCGTACTTTTCGGCAAGCTTGAAAAGAAGCTTAACTACTTTAAGTCTTAAGGGGGAAGGAATATGGCAATTCTTGAAGTTAAAGACCTTAAAAAGAGCTTTGGCAAAAACGAAGTTCTCAAGGGCATATCCCTTTCTCTTGAGGAAGGACAGGTTATGTCGATTATCGGCTCCTCGGGCAGCGGTAAGACTACTCTGCTTCGCTGTATAAACTTCCTTGAGACAGCCGACAGCGGTCTTATCACCGTTGACGGTGAGGAGATTTATTCTACTCCTCTTAGCAAGAAAGAGGCAAAAGCGGCAAAGAAGGCGGAAAAAAAGCGTTTCAAGGAAATGAATAAAAAGCTGAAGAAGGAGGGCAAAAAGCCGCTCAGAAAAAAGAACAAGGCAGCCCTTCAGAGAGAGAAGCAGCTGAAAATCGGTCTTGTTTTCCAGCAGTTCAATCTTTTCCCTCAGTATAACGTGCTTGATAACGTGACACTTGCAGTCAAGCTCAAGGCAAAGGAAAGACCCGATTATAAGCAGAACAAGAAGCAGATTCTCAAGGAAATTGACGAGAAGGCGCTGAAGCTTCTTGATGATATGGGTCTGAGCGACAAAATCGATCATTATCCCTGCGAGCTTTCGGGCGGTCAGCAGCAGAGAGTGTCAATAGCAAGAGCAATGGCTCTTGAGCCGAAGATACTTTTCTTCGATGAGCCTACATCGGCACTTGACCCTGAGCTTACGGGCGAAATTCTGAGAGTTATCCGTGAACTTGCGGCAAAGAAGATGACAATGGTAATCGTTACTCACGAGATGACTTTTGCAAAGGAAGTTTCCGATTACATTGTGTTTATGGATGACGGTGTTATTGCCGAGGAGGGCAAGGCAGAGGAGGTCATCAATAATCCCAAGACGGAAAGGCTTAAGGCGTTCTTAAGCAAGATTTCGGATTAAAATAAGAAAAGTTCTTTTGATTCTCGGCTCCCCTTTTAAGGGGAGCTGTCAGCGTAGCTGACTGAGGGGTTATCAAGAAAGTAACGCCCGCACGGCGAGTGCATAATAAAACAAAGAAAGCAGACACTTGAAAATGTCTGCTTTTTCTTATTGTGTTTTTATTATTTGTGTTTTTATTATTTGTGTTTTTATTATGCGGGGCTTTGCCCCGTACCCCACAAGCTTTTGGAAAAGGTTGACCAAAACTTTTCTTATTTCGTTAACTTTTCTCTCATTGCCTTAACCTCAGCCAGCACACACTCAGGTGAAGGTCCGCCCTTAACGGTACGCTTGCTTACACATTCGTCAAGGTCAATCGCTTTGTATACATCCTCGTCGAAAAGGTCGCATACAGCCTTGTATTCCTCAATGGGAAGCGTCTCAAGAGTGAGTCCCTTGTCAATGCAGGTCGCTACAAGCATACCCGTTGCCTTATATGCATCACGGAAGGGGAGTCCCTTGTAAACAAGATAGTCTGCAGCGTCGGTGGCGTTGATGAAGCCACGTGCAGCGGCGTTTCTCATGTTCTCACGGAGTACTGTCGCAGTTTCAAGCATAGGTGCGAAGGTGTCAAGGCACATAAGTACGGTATCAAGAGCGTCGAAGATTGCCTCTTTGTCCTCCTGCATATCCTTGTTATAGGCAAGGGGGATACCCTTCATAACGGTCAGGAGTGTCTGCAGGTCGCCGAAGACTCTGCCTGCCTTGCCGCGTACGAGCTCAGCAATGTCGGGATTCTTTTTCTGAGGCATAATTGATGAGCCCGTTGAGAAGGCATCGTCGAGCTCGATAAATTTGAACTCCCATGAGCACCAGGCAATAATCTCCTCGGCAAAGCGTGAAAGATGTACCATTACGATAGAAAGCACTGAAAGGAGCTCGAGGGCATAGTCTCTGTCGGAAACGCCGTCAAGGGAGTTGTCCGTAACGCCGCTTAAGCCTAAAAGCTCGGCAACGTACTCTCTGTCAAGGGGATAGGTTGTACCTGCAAGGGCGCCTGAGCCGAGAGGGGAGACAGCCATTCTCTTTTTGCAATCGTACAGTCTGTCAAGGTCACGAAGAAGCATATTACCGTAGGCGAGAAGATGATGTCCGAAGGTTACGGGCTGAGCACGCTGAAGATGGGTATAGCCGGGCATAACCGCATCGTAGTTTTCCTCTGCCTTGTTAACGATTACCTCAATGAGAGCTCTGATTGACTCCTCAAGGGTGTCGCACTGATCGAGAAGATAAAGACGAAGGTCGAGAGCAACCTGATCGTTTCGGCTTCTTGCAGTGTGAAGTCTCTTTCCGCTGTCGCCGATGCGCTTTGTAAGCTCACCCTCAACAAAGGTGTGTATATCCTCGGCGGTCATATCGATTTCGAGTGCACCGCTTTCAAGGTCAGCGGCAATCTCCTTAAGTGAAGCAACAATTTTGTCGCTTTCGCTTTTTTCGATGATGCCCTGCTTGCCGAGCATTGTTGCGTGAGCAACGGAGCCTCTTATATCCTGCTTTGCCATACGGCAGTCAAAGGGGATTGATGAATTGAAGTCATTGGTTTTTTTATCGAGTGATTTCTTGAATCGTCCTGTCCATAAAGGCATAGTGTTTTCCTCCGGAAAATGAATTCGGAATTGTGAATTCGGAATTTATATAATGGTTTTATTATCCTAAAAAATCTGCATTTTGTCAATAGCCTCCCTGACTACTCTGACTACTAACTACTGACTACTTAAAAAAAGGTGCCGTCGGCACCTTTTTTTATTCTTACTTAATGTCCCAGTTCTTTGAAAGCATAGCCTTAACCTTGAGGGGAAGACCGAAGAGGTTGATGAAGCC
>JAZULG010000238.1:0-2229 GCA_045603005.1 Acutalibacteraceae bacterium | reverse complement strand
CCTTCCGCGCAGAGTAACAGGTACATGCGCACGTCAGCAGCGTGCTCTTACAACAGCTATCAAGAGAGCACGTCAGGTTGCTCTTATGGCTTACACAGCTGACTAATTTCAAAAATCAAGGCGTTGTAAAAAACGGTGTTTTTTTACAACGCTTTTTTCTTTTTGGCTTTTGTTCATAATCTATTCATTTTTTTATTATATGTCTTATTACATCAAAAATAATTTTTTTGTTGCATAATCGCCTTCAATTTGTGAGTACGGAAATAAAAAACAGTCAATTTTTCCTTTTTGATATTATTTTTATGAATTATCATAAAATTTATTCTTAACCGTTAGTTAACAAATATGAACAATGATTTATACAAAAGTATGTTAACCTTTTCATATTATAAAATAACAAAATTTTACAGTAAAACGGAGTGAAAAAAATGAAAAAGTTTATTTCTTTGTTGTTGATTGTTGTTATGGCTTTTTCCTTTGCCACACCTGCACTGGCTTATGATGTCGGTGTTGTTTTCACGGGCAGTGATATTCCCGTAGTTGCTCTTTTCGGTGACGGTGAACCTATTTATGACACAGAGGGCAACAAAATCTTCCACTTCAGCGAAATGCTCTCAATGCTCGGGGGCAGTGAAGAGGGTGCCGCAGGCGAAGCTGTACAGAATGTGCTCAAACCCTTCCTCATTGAAGGTATTCTCTTTGATGAATGGGATAATTACTATGATGCACTCGGCAAGGAAATCGGTGACCTTTTTTCCGAAGCTCAGTACGACAAGAACGGTGAAAATCCCAACGGCTCCGACGTTTCTCAGAATGTAAGAAACATAATGGCTGAAAACCTCAAGGTTGACAAGAAGCTTCAGCACGGCTCCTATTATGTTTACGATTATCAGTTCTGGTATGACTGGCGTCAGGACCCCCTTGTAACGGCTGACGAATTCAACGAATACATCAAAGGCGTAAAGGAAATCACAGGCGCACCCAAGGTTTCCATTATCGCAAGATGCCTTGGTACCACGGTTGTTCTTGCGTATATTTCAAAGTACGGCACTGATGACATTCACGGCATAAGCTTCAACGGAAGCGTTGCTGACGGCGGTGAAATTATCAGCGAGACAATCAGCGGTAAATTTGAGCTTGACCTTAATGCAATCAACAGAATGCTTGCAGACTTTAAGTCTCTCGGCAAGCTTGACTTGGACAATTTTATCACCTCAAGCATTGACCTTGCTGCAAAAAGCACTGAGCTGATCGGATTTGAATTTGAGGAATCTGAAATTTACGGTAAGCTCGCTCAGGGTGTGACCTCGGCTCTTGCTCTTTCGACCTTCTTCACCTGGCCGGGCTATTGGGCGCTCGTTGCCGAGGAGGACTATGAAGATGCCCTGCTCTACGTTTTCGGAGAAGAGGGTAGCGAGAAGAGAGAGGAATACGCTCTTCTTATTGAAAAGATAGAGAACTATCACAACAATGTTACCAAAGAAATCTGGAACATTATGCAGGAGCTCAAGGATAACAATGTCATAGTCGGAGTCATCGCAAAGTACGGCTTCCAGATAGCCCCCGTAATTAAATCCTGTGATGCTATCGGTGATCAGTTTGCATCTATAACACGTGCATCCTTCGGCGCCACAACCACCACCATATACGATACCTTCTCAGACGAATATATCGAAGCAAGAAAAGCAGAAGGCAAGGATAAATACATCTCTCCGGATAAGCATATTGATGCATCTACCTGCTTCTTCCCGGATTGCACATGGTTCACAAAGGGCATAACCCATTCCAAGTGGACAAACTTTGAAACAAGCCTTCTCTATCAGGTGGTTACCGCTGACAGACAGCTTACAATCGATGATTTCAGCTGTACTCAGTATATAGTTTATGATGATGCAACAGATACAGCTGAACCTATGACCGAAGAAAACTGTAACACTGAGGCTTGGCTTAAGGATAAAAGCTATGACCAGCCGGAAACATTCATCGGAAGATTTCTTGCTTATATAAAATCCCTGGTTTCCTGGTTTAAGGATCTTATAGCAAAGATTTTTCCGCCCAAAGCAGAAGTTCTTCCCGAAGCATAAAATTAAAGGGGCTGTAAAAAAAGTGCAGACCGCATAAAACAAGATAAATAAAGGGTTTCTTCGGTTATGAGCTGACCGAAGGAACCCTTTAAAATATAAAAAATGATGAAGAACAGACAAAAACACTGTTTTTGTGTTTTATGCT
>JAZULG010000237.1:0-11515 GCA_045603005.1 Acutalibacteraceae bacterium | reverse complement strand
CGGTCTCTGTCTTCCCACTTGGGATCGTCAACCTTGATGTTAAGGTACTTGTGGTAGAGAACGGTGAGAAGGTCCATTACGGACATACCGCCGCCGAAGTGTCCGCTGCCTGCCCATACTGTTGTCTGAACAGTAAGCTTACGAAGCTCATAAGCCTTCTTTTCAAGGGCAAGCCATTCTTTTTTTGAAAGTGGCATAATGTTTTCCTCCATAAATCATTTTATATAATACCCCTTCCCGCAAGAAGGGGTACGATTCACATTTTTATCAGCCGAAAATTTCGGGATGATTCTTTGCTACGATACCGAAGCACTCCTCAGCAACAGCGATTGTGTGCTTGATATCCTTATCGGAAAGAGCAGCATTGATGAAGTGGTTGTGGTGAGAAGCAAGGAAAATACCTCTTGAAACCATTTCAGCAATCCACTCCTGATGAAGAAGCATACTGTCATCGTTACCGATTCTGAGATAGAAGAGTGCGGGAGCACCTGAAACAACAAGGTCGATACCGTGCTCGGCGCCTGCCTTAACAAGACCGTTGCAGAGCTTTTCGCCCTTCTGCTTGAACATTGTGGGAATGTCGAGCTCCTTCATCTTGTTGATGTTTGCAATACAGGCTGCGAAGGGTACTGCGCTGAGCCAGTAGGAGCCTGTGTATGCAAGAGCACTCATTGAGCCCTTAAGGAATTCCTTACCGCAGATAGCTGACATATTGTAGCCGTTTGCGAGAGCCTTACAGAAGCAGATAAGGTCTGCCTCGAAGCCGAAGTAATGGTCTGAGCCTGCAAGATCAAGACGGAAGCCTGCACGTACGTCGTCAACGATAAGAACGATATCGTTCTTTGTGCAGATTTCTCTTACCTTCTGCCAGAAGCCCTTTTCGGGGAAGGCGTTATCGTGGAAGTTACCGTGGTCATAGGGCTGAGCTATGATACAAGCGATTTCATTCTTATTCTCTTCGATTGTCTTCTCAAGAAGAGGAATGTCATTCCAGGGAAGCATAATGTTGTTTGCAACGTCCTCGGGAAGTACGCCCGGATAGTCAATCTTCTGACACCAGGGTGAAACACCGTGATAGTAGCCTGAGAACATAATAATCTTTTTTCTGTGGGTATACGCTCTTGCGCACATAATAGCGCCCTGAGTAGCATCGTTACCGTTCTTTGCAAAGAAAGCCCAGTCAGCAGTAGCAACTGTATCAACAAGAAGCTCTGCGCATTCAACCATAACCTTGCCGGGCTGAGTTGTGCAGTTACCGAGAGCAATCTGCTTCATAGCTGCAGCATCAACATCGGGGTCGCAGTAGCCGAGTACGTTAGGACCGTATGCACACATATAGTCGATATACTTGTTGCCGTCAACGTCCCATACATATGTACCCTTTGCCTTTTCAGCAAACATAGGCCATTTTGCTACGGGGATAAACTGACCTTCAGCAGGGCCGAGATGGCCGTAGATACCTGAGGGTATTACTTTTGTTGCTCTTGAGAACATCTCTCTTGATTTTTCTGTGTTATAAATAGGAAAACTCATTGTAATACCTCCTTATGCAAGATAGAGTGCAACTCTGTCAAGAATTCTGTTTACGTTGTCGATCATATTGATAAGACCGTGCATTTCAATAAGACCCTCGCCGATTGAAGCGATAGCATTAACCTTGCCGTCAAAGAGTGCTCTTGCAATATAGATATCTGCAAACTGCATCTGTGAACGGAATGCTTCGGGCTTCTGCTTGATTGTTACCATATGACCGTCCTTTACACGGATTGTGGCGCCTACGCAGTCTTTAATGGAAACGTCAATGATACCGTCGGGAATAAGTGAAGCACTGAACTTACCGATTTCATCGTTGTTACCTATCTGTGAAAGAGCAACGGTGATAACGTAGAACATAAGCTTTGTGCTGATTTCAAAGAATTTTTCATCCTTGAGATCTTCCTCTGAAGCTCTGAGATACTTTGAAAGTATATCGGTAAGAGGAATGAATTTGCCGAGAAGGAAGCCGATCTTTGTAAAGCCCTTCATGGGAAGAGCGGAGCCGGTTCCGTCAACCATAGCGTTGAATTTTTCGGGTGTTGAGAAGGGAAGAAGCACATCACAGTTTTTGATGCCCTGCTCCATTCTGCATCTGCCGTTCTTGAAGATAAGAGTTGCGCTGGGACCGTTTGTAACATCAAGGCCGATAGCTACAGGCTTCTTTGTCTTAACAAGGTCGCTTGCCTCTTTATCAAGCTCGCAGAGGTTTTCGATTGCACCCAGAACGGCATACATATTGATATATGCCAGGGTTCTTGAATCTGTCATCATAGAAATATCCTCCTTTTGTGAGTAACCGCTCACTTAATATGCCGCAATTACCCTAATATATACTGTAATATTTTAACAAAATCGGCACATTATGTCAATGCTTATGTGGATATATAACAAAAAATTCAGAAAAAATTTTTATATTTAAGGAATTGTTGCTATTACTCACTGAAAGGCTGTAACAAACAATCGCTGAAGCCTGTTACGGCTCCAGCGAAAATTCATCAATATGCGATTGTATAATCCTTTTCAAATTTAAGACCAACCTGAGCATTGAGCTTGCCGAAGAATTCAACCTCAAGCTTGAGAATAAGAGGTGAGGAATAGTTGATCCAAGTGATATTCTTGGTTTCTTTGTCGATTTTGCAGCGGATTATACAGTCGAAATATTCCGTTGAGAAATCCTTTACCATGGGAGGTGCGCTTTCCATAACCTCAGAGCTTGTGATTGTGTCAAAGGCCTTTGCCACGCCGTAACCCGGCTCCGGATTGGCTGACGGATGAAGCTTTATATACATTTCATATTCAGTGCCGAGATCGACACACTTGGCTTCTTCAACATCAGCCTCGGTGAGCTTACTGACCCACGTCTCGCCGGGCACCTGGAAGTTAGCGATGATTTCGTCCTTTGTAGCATACACAATAGGATCGGTGTCATCCTTGAAGCTTGTTGCAAGAATGTCTGCTGCCATTTCCGTCAAGACCTCGGGCACCTGAAGATATTCCTCCATATGCGTACGGTCCTCATAATTCTTTGTAACCGTAACTGCATCGGTTTTTATCTTATTTGCACTTTCATTAAACAGCGCAACAATTTCGGGGATTGCCATTTCAGACTTCGTGTCCTCTGTGATTGTACTCTCGGTATTGCTTGAGGAGAGGGAGCTTGCTGATGACTGAGGCGTTGTGTTCACTGCAGCACCGCCCGCTGAACCGCCGTTTTTCACGATTACAAGCTTAGGGCTTTTGAAAGCGCCTGTAATAGTACCGCAGGTAAAAATCACCGTAAGTATGAGAAAAATTGCAACTGCTTTATATAGCTTTGCAGAAGACTCATCATAAAAATCTTTAAGCTTCATAAAAACACTCCTATATATTACTAATTGAGAATTTTCTTCTTTACTATACACTTTTTTTACAAAATAAGCAATACCCGTTGCGAAAAACATTAAAGTTTTGTTAAAAGGGGCTCGGAAAAAAATGCGCAGAATGAACAAACCGAGCCAAAATAAAGCGAAAAGCTTTATTTTGGGCTACCCGACGGCGTACAAAGGTACTCCGAGGGCGAGGTTTGTTTATAGCATAAAACACAAAAACAGTGTTTTTGTCTGTTCTTCATCATTTTTTATATTTTAAAGGGTTCCTTCGGTCAGCTCATAACCGAAGAAACCCTTTATTTATCTTGTTTTATGCGGTCTGCACTTTTTTTACAGCCCCTGAATTGTTTATTCTTCTGTTTGTTCTTGTTCCCCAGTATTTTCCTCTGTCAGAGGCTCGTCGGGAGCATTCTGAACTTCTTCTATTGAGGATGCTGAAATTATCTCACCCTCAGTCTCCTTATAGGAAACAGTGATTGTGTCACCCTCGTTGAGGATTACAACCTTTTCCTGCTGTGAAGCCTTGATTGAATAGTAGATACCGCTGCCGTCAAGCTCGATAAAGTATACACTGTTACCGTCTATAACTGCAGTACGGATATCTGTTACGGCGCCTGATACGGAGAAGAGCTCGGGTGTCTCGCCCTGATTTTCTCCTCCGAGATTTTCAAGCTCGTCGAAGTCAACCTCAACCTTTATATTGTTCTGCTCAAGCTTTTCAGCGTAAAGGCGTGTACATTCAGCTATGGTTTCACCCGTAACCGCAACCTGATAATTCTGAACGTTAACCATCGCATAACGCTTAACGAGGTTATCGGCATCCTTAAGGGACATAAAGTAGGTAGGCTGACCGCTTACGTTAAGAAGAATCGGGAAGGTAGCCTGATATGCGTAGTCCTGAACATCGCCCTGAGCCGAAGACATAGCCGAGGTTTCCTTGGCACCTGAGATGCTGTAGAAATTCGCTTCCTTGGTTCTCATATTCATAAGCACGAAGCCGATGATAGCCTGGTCACTGCTTGCAGAGGTAACACCCGTATAGGTATAAACGTCATCATCCTTAGCGATGTAGTTTGTACCCTCAGTGGTAAGCTTAACGCCGCTCTGACCTATGATTGAGTTGATAAAGCCGTTCTGATACTTACCGTAGTAGTCAAACTGCTCAACAAGAAGGTCGTCGGAATAAATACCGTCAATCCACTGAAGCTCCTTGCTTTCTCTGACCTCTTCAACGCTGTACTCAACCATATCACCGGTAATAGCGTCAACGATTACTACGCCCTTTACGTCAGTACCGCCGAAAAGACCGATGGTCTTATCAAGCACGGGACAAAGCCAGAAGGGTCTGCCGCTTTCATCGATTTCGAATCTGGGCTCGTCAAAAATATAGGTGGGGTAGCTGAAGCGTACGTGACGCATAAGATATTTTCCGAAGTGCTCATTTGGAGAATATCTGATATACTCGCCCTCGGGAAGAGTAACAAGCTCAGCCTTCTGCGTAACCATATTTACCACAACGTAACCGGGAAGGCCCGTACCTGTATTCTTGAACCATTTGAATATATCGCCGTAAGCAAGGGTTGTTACCTTTACGGGATTGTTTTTGTAGTTGATCTGTGTGAACTCTGTTGAAAGCTCAAACTGTGAAACCTTGCCGATTTCCGCAAGATCACCGAGAGTACGGTTTGCAAGCACTGTTGCCGCATCGGTATCAAGCACGGGTACGCTTGAGAAATCAACCTCTTCGATATCGTCGATAAAGGTCTTTGTGTCATCAACGAACATAATTCTGCTGTAGCTCTTTGCTCTGAAAAGAGAGGAGGAAATGATTCCGCCGACAGCGACCACTACAACAAGTAAGCCGATAAATATAATCGGCACAAGAGATCTTCTTTTTACATAAGGCACATATTCGGGTTTTCTTAGTGCGCCCGACGTGATAAATGTGAGCACAATAAAGATAAATGCAACTATGCCGAAATAAATGTAGGTATCGATACTCTTGAAGTTAATCGGGGGCAGCATAAAATAATAAGTTACAAATGCTCCCACAAGCGTTCCGACAATGCTTATAATAAGCTTTTTAACAGAATTCTTCGGGGCAAGATAGGCATCCTTGCCGCTGCCCTTACCCTTTCCGTCTTTACCTGTGAAATCCACCTTGATAGGTTCCATCTCTTCAGCTCCTTTTAGGTTTGTTTTAAATTATTACTCTGTATTATACAATAATTTCTAAAGAAAAGCAATACCCGTTGAGCAGTGCTTCAAAAGTCCTCGTATACAAATTAAAATAAACAGTTGAAACAATATTATTTTTGTGATATAATTGTGTGGTTATACTATCTGAAAAAGTATAAATACTTTAATGAGGTGATATAAATGGGCTTATTATCAAAGCTTTTCGGTGACTATTCATCGAAGGAAATCAAAAGAATAAGACCTACAGTTGATAAAGTTCTTTCCTATGAGGAGACCTTCTCAAAGCTTACCGACGATGAGCTTAAGGCAAAAACGGCTGAATTCAAGGAAAGGCTGGAAAAAGGCGAAACACTCGATGACCTTCTTCCCGAGGCTTTTGCCGTCTGCCGCGAGGCTTCATGGCGTGTGCTCGGTATGAAGCACTTCCCCGTACAGATTATGGGCGGTACCGTACTTCATCAGGGAAGAATCGCAGAAATGAAAACAGGTGAAGGTAAAACACTTGTTGCCACCCTCCCCGCTTACCTCAATGCCCTCACAGGTGACGGTGTACACATCGTTACCGTCAATGACTATCTTGCACGCCGAGACAGCGAATGGATGGGTAAGGTTTACCGTTTCCTCGGTCTTTCCGTCGGACTTATCGTAAACGGACTCGAAAACGAGGAGCGCCGCAAGGCTTATGCCGCAGACATTACCTACGGCACAAACAACGAAATGGGCTTTGACTATCTGCGTGACAATATGGTGCAGTATATGGATCAGAAGGTGCAGAGAGGTCATAATTTTGCAATTGTGGACGAGGTTGACTCAATTCTTATCGACGAAGCAAGAACTCCCCTTATTATTTCAGGTATGGGTGGCCGCTCATCTGAGCTTTACTCAATCGCCAACACCTTTGTTAAGGGGCTTCGCTGCCACAAGATTGCGGAAACCGACTCAAAGGCAGACCTTGAGGAGCTTGCGAAGGAAACGGGAGCAGACTATATCGTTGACGAAAAAGCAAGAAGTGCCACCCTGACAAAGAGCGGTATAGTTAAGGCTGAAAAGTTCTTCAACGTTGAAAACCTTTCCGACCCCGACAATCTTACCCTCTCACACCATATCAACATTGCCATAAGAGCCCACGGCATTATGACAAGAGACATCGACTACGTTGTAAAAGACGGTGAGGTGCTCATCGTTGACGAATTCACAGGCCGTATTATGATTGGCCGCCGCTACAATGACGGTCTTCATCAGGCTATTGAAGCAAAGGAAAACGTTAAGATTGCAAGAGAAAACAAGACCCTTGCAACCATTACCTTCCAGAACTATTTCCGTCTTTACAACAAGCTTTCCGGTATGACAGGTACAGCTATGACCGAGGTCAACGAATTCAGGGAGATTTACTCCCTTGACGCTGTTGAGGTACCCACCAACAAGCCTCTCGCAAGAGTTGACAACAACGATGTTATCTATCAGACTGAGCAGTTCAAGTTCAATGCAATCATTGAGCAGATTTTGAAGTGCCACGAAAAGGGTCAGCCCGTGCTCGTGGGTACTATCTCCATCGAAAAGAGTGAAAAGCTTTCAGCCGCTCTCAGAAAGAGAGGCATCAAGCATAACGTGCTTAACGCAAAGCACCACGAGAAGGAAGCAGAAATCGTTGCTCAGGCAGGTAAATTAGGTGCAGTTACCATTGCCACCAATATGGCAGGTAGAGGTACCGACATTATGCTCGGCGGTAATGCGGAATTCCTTGCAAAGAGCGAAATGAGAAGACTCGAATACACCGAGGAGCTTATTGCGGAAGCAACCGCCTTCGGTGATACAGATAACGAGGACATCCTCGAGGCAAGAGCAAAATTCAAGGAGCTTGAAGCTAAATACAAGGCTGAAATTGCCGATGAAGCCGAGCAGGTACGTCAGGCGGGCGGTCTTTTCATCATCGGTACCGAGCGTCACGATTCAAGACGTATCGACAACCAGCTCCGCGGACGTTCAGGACGTCAGGGCGACCCGGGCGAAAGCCGCTTCTACCTTTCAATGCAGGATGACCTTCTGCGTCTCTTCGGCGGCGACAGAATGTATGCTATTATGGAAAGCATGCCCGTTGACAAGGATACTCCCATCGAGGTCGGCATGATAACCAAGCAGGTTGAATCCGCACAGAAGAAGATTGAAGGCAACAACTTCGCAGTAAGACGTAACGTGCTTGCCTTCGATGACGTTATGAACCGTCAGAGAGAAATCATCTACGGTCAGCGTGACAAGGTACTCAAGGGCGAGGACATCAAGCCCATTATCACTAAGATGATAGATGAATCCATAGGCGATACCGTTGAATTCTTCTGCCCCTCAAATATCCCCTATGACGAATGGCATCTCGGCTCACTCAGAGAGAAGTATCTCGGCTGGATTACCAACGAGGACGATTTCAAGAGCGACGAAAAGATGACATCCGACGAAATCTTCTCAATGCTCACCGAAAGAGCTCATGCTCTTCACGAGGAAAGAGAAGAGAAATACTCCGCTGAGGCTATGCGCGAAATCGAAAGAGCAATGCTCCTTCGTAACGTTGACCTCAAGTGGATGGATTACATCGACGCTATGGACGAGCTCAAGCGCAGTGTAGGTCTTTTGGCCTACGGTCAGAAGGACCCTGTTGTGGCCTTCAGAGAGCTCAGCTACGATATGTTTGATGAAATGACAACCTCTATCCGTGACGATACGGTCAAGGCTGTGCTTGCGGCGCACTTCAAGACCGACGAGGAGGTAAAGCGTGAGCAGGTTGCAAAGGTCACAAGCACAAGCGGCTCAGGCGACGGCAGTGAAAAAGGCAGAACAGTACGCAACGACAAGAAAAAGGTCGGCGTAAACGATCCCTGCCCCTGTGGAAGCGGCAAGAAGTATAAGAAGTGCTGCGGCAGACCCGGAGCAGGAGGTCAGTAAGCTGTCGAAATAAAAATTTAAGCCATCGGATTGAGTAAGTCCGATGGCTTTTTATTCTTATTATTACTTTTTACGTTTTTTGATTATTACTACCGCTGCCAATACGATAACTGCTAAAACAATAATTCCTCCTAGGCCGGATTTCTTTGAATTGTCAGATTTTTTGTTGCTTGAATCATCACCTAAATCGGACGCTGCAGCGGTTTCCTCTGTTTCCAAAACTTTATATACATCCTCAGGCGATGCATTATAATGAATTTTCATACCGGCAAACTTTTCAGCACCTTCAATCGCATTCCACTCAGCCTCTGTACCGGAATAATATAAATCCTTGAGATTTATACACTCGTTAAAAGAAGTTTCTGAAATGAGTTTTATTGAGCTAGGTATATATACCCCCTTAAGATTTCTACAATTCCTAAAAGTTGAAGGCTGCAATATAGACATACCGTTTGACAATATTGCTGTTTTAAGATTGCTGCATTTCGAAAAAGCAGACTGGTCCACTTCGGTAATGCTGTTTGGAAGCACCAAACTTTCAAGATTAATCAAGCCATAAAAAGCATGGGCTCTGATTTTCTCAACACCTTCATTCATAGTTAATTCTGTAATTCCTTCACAACTTGCAAAAGCATTTGTTCTTATTTCTTTTATGTTGCCAGAGATTACAGCTTCTGTAATCTCCATTTCGCATTCAAACGCTTTCATTGAGATATAGCTGACCGGGTATCCTTCTATTGTATCGGGAATAACCATTTTGCCCGAAAACCCGTCTACGACTCCATCAATTGTCACGGTATCATCTGAATATATCGTATATTTCACTCCATCTATAACCTCTACGGAGGCCATAGCAGCAGATGACACAAGGCACATATTCATGCACAGTAGCAAGGCTAATAATGTTGAAACTAAGGTTTTGTTGATTCTTTTCATTTTTGATTCCTCACATAATATAATGTATAAAGTGGGCGATACCACGGGAACAATTATAAAACTACCAATATATTTTGTCAACAGATTTTCTCATTTTATAGTGATATTTCACTGACAATAATTTAATTAGTGATATATCATCTTTACATAAGCTATAACAGTGAGGTGTTGGTATGGGTATTTACGATTTGGTTGTAGAGCGTATTTATGAGCTTTGCAAGGAAAAGAATATTACCCCCAACGCTCTCAGCTATATGTCCGGTGTATCTCAGTCAACAGTCAAGAGTATTCTCAACGGTGAAAGTAAAAACCCGGGAGTTGTAACGATAAAAAAACTCTGTGACGGTCTTGAAATCAGCATAACCGATTTCTTTTCCACAGAGGAGTTCAGAAATCTTGAGCAGGAAATAAAATAACGGCAGAAGGACGTCAATCTCCCTCTGCCGTTTATTTTTTACCGAAAATTCCAACCGTACGGTCGATGCCCGCCCCTGCAACGTGAAATCGGCGGGCGATATTTACCCTTTTCTACCCACGCCCGACGCAATTCTGCATTTTGCATTTTGAATTCTTGCATTTAAGAAACGCCCCGAAGGGCGTTTTTATCTTATCTTGTAGCAGTATTCCGTTCCTGCGATGTTAAAGAAGACCTCTATGCTCTGTCCGCTTGTCTGCACCTCTTCGGGCACCTGCACGATAAGATGCATATACTCTGTGGTGAGAGGGTCAAAATCAACATAGCTGTTAATTGAGGTTCTTCCGTCTCTTTCTCCTGCAACAAAGCCGTCATATTTATAAGCACCTGCATAGGTAACCGTCGGATCGGTTATATCCTCAACGCTTACCGAGCTTGTTTCAAGATTCTTATAGCATATGCAAAGGTCAATATAAACCTTGCCCTCCTCGCCCTTGTAATAGCTGTAGGCTCCTTCTGTCACGGGAGGTCTTACGTCAACGGAAACATTACAGAAATCAACATAGAATTCACACTTTCCGTTGTGGGTGATAACCTGCTTGTCTGTGATTTTCTGTGCCTGTACCGAGGGTACGGCGGGAGTTGACGGTGCGGGAGTCTGAGCACCTGATGACTGAGGAGGTGCCACGGATACCTGACCCGTAATATTGTTTCTTACGTCAAAGGTATATTTTTTACCCTCATATTTTATTGTAAGCATAAGCGGCTTTCCGCTTGTCTGTACCTCTTCAGGTACACTTGAAATAATATGTACATACTCATTTGAAAGAGGCGAAAGATCCTTGTAGCTCCTCAGAGAGCCTCTGTTGTCATCCTCAGCAACCTCAAAGGTTGTGTATTCATAGGAGCCGTCGTAGAGCACCTCACATTCAAAAAGATCATCTACACTTACTTCTTCGGTGCCGAGATTTTTGAAGCCGAGGCAAAGGTCTATGTATACCTTTCCGTCTTCACCCTCGTAATAGCTGTATGCACCTTCAGGCTTCGGAGGTCTTACGTCTTTTGCAAGCTGACAGAAATCAACATAAAATTCCGCCTTGCCCGGTACGGTAACGAGGCCGCCGACCGTAAGACTTGTGCTGCTTGTACCGCCGATATCTGCTGTACCTTCATCGTCATCCTTTTTGTCTTTTCTTTTACTGCTTTCCTCACCGCAGGCGGCAAAAGCAAGGAGCATTACCGCCGCAAGAAGTGCAGCAAGCATTCTTTTTGCAATTTTCATTTTCTTTTCTCACTTTCATATATTGTATACCCGATGCGGATAAAAGCTTACCGTTACCGAACTATCCCCCGCGATTGCGTTATAATTGCACCGCAGGTGCAAACCTTAGCCTTGCCTCTCCTTTCAGGAGAGGTGGCGGATGTGTCAACATCCGTCGGAGAGGTTCTGCGCATTGCGAATTGCGCATCGCAAATTGTCATCCGTTCTGCTCATCAAGGCTGAGATAGAAGGCAGGGATAAACTCCTCAAGGAAGGTATCCGCCTCGGGAAGTGCCATATTCCTGATGGACTTTTCGGTGCTTTCGAGAGCCTTGCCGAATTCGGTGTTACCCGCCTTCTGCTCCT
>JAZULG010000236.1:0-16190 GCA_045603005.1 Acutalibacteraceae bacterium | reverse complement strand
TTATCGAGGCAGGTATAAACACCGCCGTTGACTTCATCAATTCCGTTTTCGAGCCAGAAGGAGGCTACATCCTCGATTTCCTGCGAAAGCCACTGTCTTGTTTCTTTTATATTCATTAAAGCACCGCCCTTGGATTATGATGTTTAATTGTAACACATTGAATGGGGATTGTAAATAGGAAAGTACATCGTAAGGGTTAACCGTAGGGACCGGCGTCCCCGACGGTCCGACCGACAGAGAACATTTCAAAAGAAAAAGGCGGAGGGTGCCCTCTGCCTTAAATATTTAAATCTCTTTTTTCTTCCTCTTAAAGCTCACTTCTCCCACAAATGCGGCGCCGATTATCAGCACTGCTCCGAGTGCCTCAAGGGCGGAGGGAGTCTGTGAAAGGAATAAAGCGGAAAGTAATATTGCCGAGGCAGGGTCTATGTAGCTGAGAATTGCCACCGTCTGTCCCTTGAGCTTACCCACTGCACCGAAATACATCGTGTAGGCAAAGCCCGTATGAAATACGCCGACAACTAAGAGAAGTCCGAGTGAAAGCGGATTGAAGCTTAGGTCACCCATTGTGAGGAGTGCATAGGGAAGCACCGTAAAGCCTGCCGCACCGAGCTGAAGGGCCGTTCTTTCAAGAGAAGGTACGTCAGCGAGAAACTTATTCATTATTACAACAGAAGCATAAAGCACTGCCGCTCCGAGACCGAGAAGGATACCCGTAAGCTTTGATGTATCCGCCTGAAGCACACCCGACACTGCCACCGCACCTGCGAGCGCCACCGCTACGCATATTATCTTTTTAAGTCCCAGCTTCTCCTTGAAAAAGAGAGGCGAAAAAGCGATAACTATTATTGGCGCCATATAGTAGCAGACTGTTGCAACGGGTACTCCCGTATGACGGTAGGCTTCAAAAAGAAGTATCCAGTTAAAGCCTATTGCCGCTCCCGAAAGAAGAATAATCGGGAGCTTTCTTTTTATCGCCGCCTTATCGGGGGCTTTTTTTCTTACCGCCATGGTAACAAGAAGCACAAGCATACCCACAATGCCTCTGAATGCGGCAATAACGCCCGAGGGCATCGCGATATATTCAACAAAAATTCCGATAGTTCCGAAAATTATCATCGAAGCTATCATTGAAAGCTTTGAATTCACATTACTCAGTCCTTTATGAAGCTGTTGAGCTTTTGCATAAGCTCTTTGTCGGGTGTTTCGTAATCGGCAAAGGGGAAAGCTATTCCCATTTTGTCATACTTCACCTGACAGATTTTTCTGAAGGGTAAAAGCTCTGTTTTATCTACGTTTCCGTGTTCTTCTGCAATTTTCCGAAGCTTTCTCGCGTTTTCCCCGTCACCGTTAAGGTCGGGTATAATAACCTGACGCAGTGTAACGGGGATTTTCTTTTCATTAAGGTAAGCGAGAAACTCCAGAGGCTTTTCCATACTGCAGCCAACGTATTTACGGTACTTTTCTTCCTCGGTATATTTTATATCGAGCAGCACTCTGTCGGTCACCTCAAGAAGAGCCTTCACCTTGTCGCTGAGTATGCTTCCCGAGGTATCAAGGCAGGTATTTATCCCTTCTCTGTGGCAAAGCTCAAAGACCTCTTTTGCAAAATCAGCCTGCAAAAGAGGCTCCCCGCCGGAAAGGGTTATGCCGCCCTCTTCCCCGAAGTACTCCCTGAAGCGTACCGCCTTTTTAACTATTTCCTCTGCAGTGTACTCTGTGCCGCCCTGCATTTCCCAGGTGTCAGGATTATGACAGCAGCCGCATCTTAAATTGCAGCCCTGCAGAAAAACTACAAAGCGCACTCCCGGTCCGTCGAGAGTGCCCATGCTTTGTATTGAATGAATTCGTCCTCTTACGCTCATATTGCTTCGTGGAAGGTACGGCTGATAACCTCTCTCTGCTGCTCTCTTGAGAGCTTGTTGAAGTTAACTGCGTAGCCCGAAACTCTGATTGTAAGGTTGGGATATGCTTCGGGATTTTCGTATGCCTTTTTAAGTGTCTCACGGTTGAGCACGTTGATGTTGATGTGGTGAGCCTTTTTTTTGAAGTATCCGTCAAGAATTGTAACAAGATTGTCCGTTCTCTCCTCCTCGTCTCTGCCCAGAGCCTCGGGAGTGATTGAGAAGGTGTTGGATATACCGTCACGGCAATCGTCATAGCTTATTTTCGCAACTGAGTTAAGTGATGCAAGAGCACCATTTTCTTCTCTGTTGTGCATGGGGTTTGCACCGGGTGCAAAGGGAGCCGATGCCTTTCTTCCGTCGGGTGTTGCACCTGTGTTCTTGCCGTACATTACGTTTGAGGTAATGGTGAGAACGGAAAGAGTGTGGATTGCCTGACGGTAGGTGTCTGTTTTGCGAAGCTCGGTGATTACGCGGTGCGTCATATCCTTTGCAATAAGGTCAACACGGTCATCGTCGTTGCCGAATTTCGGGAAATCGCCCACTGTTTCAAACTCGGTGATGTATCCGTTGGTATCCTTTATGGGCTTTACCTTTGCAAACTTGATTGCACTCAGAGAGTCTGCAACAACGGAAAGGCCTGCAATACCGAACGCCATAAAGCGCTCAACCTCTGTATCGTGAAGAGCCATCTGTGTCTTTTCATAGGCGTATTTATCGTGCATATAGTGAATGATATTCATTGTGTTTACATAGAGGTGACTGAGCCACTCAATATAAAGCTGATATCTTTCCATAACCTCGTCAAATTCAAGCTTTTCCCCGGCCATAACGGGCATCTGAGGTCCGATGTGGATGCCGCTTGTGGTATCATAGCCGCCATTGATAGCGATGAGAAGAAGCTTCGCAAGGTTACATCTTGCGCCGAAGAACTGCATCTGCTTGCCGACCTTCATAGCTGAAACGCAGCAGGCAATAGCATAGTCGTCACCGTAAACAGGACGCATTATATCGTCATTTTCATATTGGATTGAGTCGGTGTCTGCCGAGACCTTGGCGCAGAACTTCTTGAAGGAAGAGGGAAGGTCATTTGACCAGAGAACCGTAAGATTTGGCTCGGGTGATGAGCCGAGAGTATAAAGCGTATTGAGTATACGGAAGCTGTTTTTTGTTACAAGAGTTCTTCCGTCCTCACCCATACCGCCGACAGCCTCGGTAATCCACATGGGGTCACCGCCGAAAAGCTCGTTGTATTCGGGTGTACGAAGGTGACGGGCCATACGAAGCTTCATAACGAAATCGTCCATAAGCTCCTGAGCACCCTCTTCTGTAAGTGTGCCGTTCTGAATATCACGCTCAATATAGATATCAAAGAAGGTACTCACTCTGCCGAGAGACATAGCGGCACCGTTCTGCTCCTTGATAGCACCGAGATATGCAAAATAAGTCCACTGAATTGCTTCTCTTGCGTTTGATGCGGGCTCGCTGATGTCATAGCCGTACATCTGAGCCATTTCCTTCATATATCCGAGGAAGGCGATCTGCTGATAAAGCTCCTCGTCAAGACGGATTCTCTCCGTGTTGAAGGCTTCGTTTGCGAGACGGGCCTTATCCTTCTTCTTTTCTTCAATGAGCTTATTTACACCGTAAAGAGCAACACGGCGATAGTCACCGATGATTCTGCCTCTGCCGTAGGCATCGGGAAGACCTGTGATAACGTGGCACTTTCTTGCCTGACGCATTTCGTCTGTATAAGCTCTGAAAACACCGTCATTATGGGTTGTGCGGAAGCGGAATTCCTCCTCGACCTTTCTGCTGAGCTTATAGCCGTAAGCCTCACAGGCCTGACGCACCATTCTCATGCCGCCGAAGGGATTCACACCTCTTTTAAGGGGTCTGTTGGTCTGCATACCTACGATAAGCTCGTTTTCTTTATCAATATATCCGGGTGAATAGCTTGTAAGCGAGGATACGGTTGCCGTGTCAATATCAAGCACTCCGCCGTACTGTCTTTCAAGGAAAAACAGAGCCTCAAGCTTTTTCATAAGATTTTTTGTTCTGGGTGTAGCTTCTGCGAGGAAGTCTGAATCGCCGCAGTATTCACTGTAATTTTGCTGAATGAAGTCGCGTACGTTTATTTCATTCTGCCATACACCTTCTTTAAAACCGTTCCAGTTCTTGTGTTCCATATATTTTAACCTCCTGGTAGAAAATTACAAAATAAAAAAGGGCAAAACAGCTCGTAAAACAAACTGAATCGCCCAGACGGTCGGCATTTAAAATTTACATTCCCTTGCGGTTGACCGCTGATCCGTCAGTCATGTAAATTACAACTTTATTATACATAAACCCTCAGGGTCTGTCAATAAAAAAACAGTAGAACTATAGTGGCGATATCTGTAATATTTTGTTACTTTTTACCTTGAACAGCCGTCGGTTTTATGATATACTGTTTCGGTAATATTATATTTTGTCTCTTTGAGAAAAAAAGAAAAGAAACGGAGAAAGCTTATGAACGACGGCACAAACAAAAAGTATATGAAAAAGTCGGAAATCATCACCTTCGGCATCGGCCTTTTCGGTGTTGCTCTTCTGACGGGCTGGATGCCTGATTACACGGCAACCTTCTTTGCAGACTTTGCCTTCAAGGGCAAGGGCTTCGACCCGGATACAATGTCAAACACTATTTCAACGGTATTTTTCGTTGCAGGTATCGTCGGCGCAGTGTGTGAGCTTGTAATCGGATATCTTGTGGATAACACAAAAACAAAATTCGGCAAGGTAAAGCCTTGGGTCGGCTTCGGTGTTGTACCCCTTGCACTTATCTCAATGCTCGTTTTCGTAGCACCCAATACAGACAATCAGACCCTTGCGATTGTATGGATGTTTGTTATTTATTCACTTTACACAGCCTTCTGCTGTGCGGTTGAAAGCCCTGCAAACTGCTTCGGCTCTCTCTGCTCACCCAATCCCTCGGAGCGTTCAAGTGCTATTTCGATAGCCTCCTTCCTTCGCTCGGTAGGTCAGTCCGGCGGTATGGTTGTTATTCTTGTTGTAGGTCTTGTTATGAAGGCGACTATGGGTCAGCAGCAATTCAAAAATGCTGAGGCTCAGGGCCTTGACCTTATTATTTCAACAGCGGTATGTGCCCTCGGCATCATCCTTTTCACAATGATTTTCTTTGTAAACAACAAGGAAAGAGTACCCTTCACCCAGGAAAAGGTAAGCCTTAAGGACGCTGTAAAGGTTGTGTTCACAAACAAAAACCTTCTTATGGTTTCTCTCACGAAGCTTGCAGGCTTCGGCAGAGGCGTTTACGGTACGGTTTCTCTTTACATAGCAATCTACCTTCTCGGCTCCAAGGACCTTAAGCTCGGTCTGCTTCTCCCCATGGGTATCGGCACCGCAGTAGGTACTCTGCTTGTAAATATAGTGCTCAAGAAGTTTTCAACAAAGAAGACCTATATCCTCTTCTGCCTCTACGGCGCATCCTCACTTGCAATTCTTTTCCTTGTTTCAAAGGGAATCGGCTTCAATGACGGCCTTATTATACCCTTCCTTATTCTCAACTTCTTCTGCGGTCTTCAGCACGGTAACACCAACGTTACTCCCAACATTATGATCGCTGACTGCGTTGATGAAATTGAGTATAAAACCGGTAAGCGTCAGGAGGGCCTTGCTTATGCAGGCTACGGACTCTTCTCAAAGATTGCCTCTGCCTTCACAAAGGCGCTCGGTCCCTGGCTTCTCTACACCTGGTCAGGCTATGCGGTTTCAACGAACGCAAACGTAGCTTACGCAGAGCAGACCGACGGTACGCTCAACAAGCTTCTTATGATTTACACAATCATTCCCGCAGTTTTCGTTGTTCTTCAGGCGGTACCCATTTTCTTCTACGATATGGTCGGTGAAAAGAAGGACAAAATCACAAAAGAGCTTATTGCACGCCGTGAAGCTAACGGTACTGCAAAGGCTGAAAACGCTGAAGGTTAAGGAGGAATACTGAAATGGCTAAGAAAAACACAGGCAAGGAGTTCAATTTCAAGCTCTATGCGATAATAGTATTCTTTTCGGTTGCGGCGGCTCTTGTTGCAATCACATACACAACCTATGTTTCAAGATATATCGCTCTTCATCCCGACAGAGTTGCAGAAAGCTATGTTGATACAATCGTACAGACCGGTGACGGCTATAACGCCTATAAAAACACCGTTGCAAGTAAAAATATGAAATACGGCGACTTTATCCGCAAGTATTATATGAACCCCCTCATCTACAGAGAAGCAGGCTACGATGCCGAAAAGGGTACTGACGGACTTACGGGCTTCAATGACGATTCCTTCAAGGGTGAAAAAACCAAAACCGACGACGGCTCTCTTCAGGGTCAGCTTATAGACAGAATGTATCCCTTCTACGAAAAGCTCGTTTCCGAAAACGGTTGGGATAATTACGATAAAATCTATATCGAATACTTCGATGAGCTTGTAAAGGTACGTAAGGAGATTTTCGGTGACGATTACCTTTCCGACGAGGTTATGTTTACCGCACTTGAAGCCAACGTGCTTACCTACGGTCAGACTCTCACCGGTACCGAGGACACCTATGACGAAAACACCGGTGCTCAGCTCACAAGCAAAAAGGAGGGCGTTTACCAGAAGCTTTACGGCGAGGACTATGTACTCAGCGTGAAGGCAGACGGCGGAAGGGATATCAATCTTGCAGACTGGCTCAGCACAACCGACAAGGAGGCGCTTTCTGCCTACGGCATTGAAGCCGATGAAGTAAAGCAAGCAAAAGCCTTCGACGTAACGGTATACGCCTGCGATAAGGAGATTGCAAAAATCACCGTTACCGTTGTAAAAATCAAGAGCTCCTGGTATGTTGATAACACCGTTACCGACACCTCAGCTCTTTATGAGCTTTATGAAATAGGCTGAGAACAGATGCATTAAAAAATAGGGGGCTGTAAAAAACACAGCCCCTTTTTTCATCAGTCAGGAAAATCTCTTGTAAAATTTGCTTATTTTACCCGTCAGAAAAGCGCAAGCTCCAGAGTAAAACAGAATATAACAGTAAAAAACCGTTGCAAAGCTCACTATTATGCTTTTACAACGGTTTGATATTTACTTTTTCGGATTTTCAGGACATTGCGGGGCTCTTATTTTTTACAGCCCCTCTTCTTGTCTTTATTCAACTTTGTTTCCGCAGCTCATGCAGAACTTCATTCCGTTTTCAAGCGCTGCCCCGCAAACCTGGCAGAATTTTCCTGCCTGCTGAGGACGATGCTGTATCGGCTGAGACTGAGGCTGATAAGGTACAGCCTGAGGCATGGGAGGCTGCTGATAATAGCCCTGCATCTGAGGCTGTTGGTATCCTCCCTGCACAGGGGGATAACCGTAAGGCTGCTGATAGCCTGCTTGCATCGGAGGATTTACCTGACCGGGCATCGCACCGGGAAATACGGGAGCTCCGCCGAAACGCATTATCATTTCTTCAATGGTTCTGAATCTTTCTTTAAGAGGACCCTTTACGGCAACGCCGACGAAGGAGTCTATATCAATCTCACCGGCATAAACGCCGGGGAGAATTGCAGACATCTGCCAGCCCTCGAGACGGGCACCGTTGTTTATCAGTGTGAGCTTTATAAAGGTGGGACCCATTGCAAGACCTACACCCTTCTGATAAACCTGCTCTCCCTTTCTCTCCTTAAGCTTATAGCCCTCAGAAATTAGATATTCGTGAACCATATTTGCAAGTCCCTGCGGATACTGATTAAATACGAAATCTTTTACTGTTCTTCCCATTTTAATTCTCCTTTAACATCTGCATTAAAATCTCCGCCGCATCCTCTACCACCTTAAGGCAAGGGCGGTTTTTATAATATTCCGCCGTTCTCTCATCGGGTACAGCACCTTTATTTTTAGCTTTATCCTTAAGCAGTTCCCGACAGACAATACTGCCGTGAAGCTCTCTGAAGCGATCGGAAAACTCTCTTACGAGCTCATAGTTTTTTGTTTTACTTTCGTTATCGCCGCCGTCAGTAGCTGCAGTTATACAGCCTAAGACCATAGCCGCTCCCGACACCGCTCCGCAGACCTCACGCTGTCTTCCCACACCGCCGCCGAGACCTGCACTGATTTTCTTTGCCGTTTCTTCGTCAATTCCGAAGCGGTCACAGAAGGCAGTAAATACCGATTGAGAGCAGTTGAAGCCCTCGAGAAAGAGCTGACCTGCCTTTTCTTTTTCTGTCATTTATGTGTCTCCTTTTAAATAAGCGATAAGTGCCTCTGCACTGTTTTCGGGCAGATTCACCGTAAACTCAGGCTCACGCATATTGGTGAGATAGTGAGCATCCGACGAGCGAAGTATTATCTTGCCCTGTGTACCCTTGTACTTTTCAAGGTATTCCTTTTCATCGGCGCCGGGCGTAAGCTCAAAGGCGCTCACCCTCAGGTACTCACTGAAATCACCGAGAGAGGAAATTATACTGTAGGAGCTTCTGTTTATGTGGGCGGGGAAGCATACGCCGCCGTAGCTCTCTACAGTATCGGGCAGATAATCTATGCTTATATCCGCCGCAGTTGTGAGAAGAAGCTCCTCCTTGCCGAGAATTTTGTCCTCGCAGTCCATAATGAGCTGCTCACCGAAAATATGCTCCTTATTCTTTACCGGCGGCATAAGAGTACGCACATATGCGCTGAACTCCATAGCCTTTTCCACTGTCGGAAACAGACACACACAGTGTATTTCCTCAGAGGTACACAGCTCCATACCGGGGACAACGGTTATGCCTATTTTTTCACCGATTTTCACTGCACTTTCACAGTTGAGACAGCTGTTGTGGTCCGTCAGGGCGATGATGTCATAGCCGAAAAGCTTCGCCATATTGACAAGATTGTAGGGTGTCATCTCATTGTCTCCGCAGGGCGAAAGGCAGGAGTGTATGTGTAAATCGTAATAAAGCTTCATATCAGCCTTGAAATTTCCACGCTGAGCTCGTAGGCACTTTTCTCACTTCTGAGAACTGTTACCCCCTGAAGCTCCGCCTTGTTCTTTGCTTCCTCATCAAGAGCCGCCTTATCCGTAAGGATTATGCAGGCACAGTCACACAGCACAGCAACGGCTATTGCATTGATGTTACCCATAACCGTAAGCCAGATGTCCCCCTCCTTAGCCCTGGACATTACCCAGGAAAGCAGGTCGCCGCTGTAGCAGCCCGTAGCTTCTTTATCTGCGTCGCCCTCGCAAAGCACCTCAAGAGCGAGCTTTTCTGTAAGTTCGTTAACCTTCATTTATTTTTCCTCACTGCCTTCACCGTTTATAACCTTGTTTCTGAAGGGAATCGGTAAAGACTCATCCTCCTCTTTATTATACTCCACCTTATGGAAAATGCAGTAATCCTCGGTAGCGTAGCCTCTTACAATATCATCGGCAAGAGCTCTGCAGGAGGGTGCACCGCATATGCCGCAGTCAAGACCCGGCAGAGAAGCCTCTATCTCACGAAGCCTCGTCATCATCTTCATCGCCTTTATTACGTTATCCGCAAGCTTCATTGCAGGCGAAGGAGTAAGCTCCTTTGACCAGCTGAGCTCAGAGACATCGTACTCCTCGGGCAGACTGTTGCAGGAAACGGGCATAAACTTACGAAGACGCTGTATTCTCGCCTTGGCAACATAGGGATTTTCAACGGTAAGCACACCGCCGACACATCCGCCCGTACAGCAGTTGAGCTCGATGAAATCAAGGTCATTGAGCTTTTCATCCTCAAGCTCCTCAAGCACGTTGATTACGTTTTCTATACCGTCAGCAGCAAGATATCTTTCCTTGAGAAGACCTGCCGCTTCACCGCCGCTGCTTGCCCAGCCAACGCCGATAATGCCCGAATCGTTGAGAGGCTCAACCTCATCGGGAGAGAGCTTATCCATAGTCTGGAAAAGTATAGGGTATATATCCTTCATAGCGAAGGCACCGTTTATTCCGCTTTCCTCAAGACACACGGGAGCCTTGATTGCAGTCCTCTTTGCAGGGCAGGGAGAAATGAAGAATACACCTATATCCTTGTCCTCAAGCCCTGTCTTTTTCTTTGCCTCTTCCCTTGCGATTTTCGCCGCCATATTTATGGGCGCAACAAGAGGTATAAGATTACCTATGAGATTAGGGAATCTCGTTCTGATAAGTCTCACAACAGCAGGGCAGGCCGAGGAAATGACAGGCTTTTTAAGCTCTTTATCCATCATTCTTGTAGCAGAGCTTATAAGCTCCGCACCCTTGGAAACCTCAACCACATCGTCGAAGCCCATTTTCTTAAGCCCCGTAAGCACGTAGTCAACATTTTCAAGGTTGTTGAACTGTCCGTACAAAGCAGGAGCGGGCAAAGCTATTCTGTATTTATAGTTGACAATTTCATTGAAATGCTCACTTACGGCGTACTTTGCGTGGTGGGGACAAACCCGTATACACTCGCCGCAGTCAATGCATCTGTCTGAAATTATGTATGCTTTCTTGTTTCGTACTCTTATAGCCTGAGTCGGACAACGCTTAATACAGTTGGTGCAGCCCTGACACTTTTCCGAGTCAAGACGTACCGAATGAAACAGTTGTTGCTCCATAGCAGTCATCCTTTCCTTTTATTCAAGATTCACCTTGAGATAAAGGGTGGTACCCTTTCCCACCTCGGTTTCAATCTTAAAGTCATCGGTATATTTCTTTATGTTGGGAAGTCCCATACCGGCACCGAAGCCGAGACAACGGATATTGTCGGGCGCAGTTGAATAGCCCTCCTTCATAGCAAGCTCAAGGTTAGCTATACCGGGGCCCTCGTCAGCTAAGGTCATAAGAATTTCCTCTTCGGTGATTTCAACATCGATATTTCCGCCGCCGGCGTGAATTACCATATTTATTTCACCCTCATACATAGCGATGGAAACGTTTCTTATAACAGACGGTGACACACCCAGCTGCTTAAGGTTTCTTTTCACATCACTTGAAGCGGCTCCGGCTCTGGTGAAATCATCACCTGGTACGTCATAATGAAGCTTGATGCTGTCCATTATTTTCCGCTGCCTCCCTTCAGTCCTGCTGCGTAGAGCTTGCCGCAGGCAGTAAACATTTCAAGGTCGGTGCAGAGCATCACCATATCTCTGTCTTCTGCCATCTCTATCATATCAAGGTGAGGTCTCTTACCTCTTACAAATATAATGCAGTGCATATCCATCATTTCCGCAGTTCTTACAACCTGAGGGTTAACAAGACCCGTAAGAAGCACAGCCTGCTCCTTGACAAAAGCAAGCACGTCACTCATCATATCGCTTCCGCAAGCGGTGTGAATCTCTCTCTCAAGCCCCTCTGCATTACAAATAATTTCTGCATTGAGAATTTCCTGAATGTCTTTAATTTTCATATTATTTCCTCCTGTGTCAGCAGATTTACCGTTTCATCTGCCCTATCTAACATAAAAGGGCTGTTTCAAGACAGCCCTCCAAAACCCGAGCTCTACGGGTCAGAATCCTATAAAATTGATTTTTTCGATTTCCTTTTCGATAATGTCCACTGCGATATTCCACACGGTTTTACCCGCTTTTATAAAGCCTTCCTTGTTTTTTACACTGCAAAGCATCGCAAAGGCTTCACCGATATTATCAGAAAGCTCACCCTGCTTCTGGATTGCAAGATAATAGAAGGTAAAAGCAGCTCCGTTTGATATGTTGTCATAAAAGCCCTGCGAATTAAGCCGGATACTTTCATACATAGACGTAATAGCCGTAGTAGAAACAACAGAAACGGGAATCTCTATCTGGAGCAGTGTTTCGCAGGCAAAAACAAGCAACACCTTTATCTGATAAAGAATGTCCGGAGCAAAATACCTCGGGGCAAGATGATCCTTAAGGTCAACTATTATACCTTCACCGCTTCCGGAGGGAGTAATCGTTGCAAGAATTTCGCCAAGCTTGCGTGCCTTATCAATGTTTCCGTTGGTTCTGTGGGCAATAACCGCATTGAAAGCCACGTTAAAATCGTTACCGCTTCTGTTAAGCTCGCTCTTGCTGTGATAAATCTTTACATCGTTGTCGCTCATCGGTTATCTCCCTTCTTTTTTATTATTTATGCCTCAGCCGCAGCAGCCTCAAGCTTTTTCTGCTTTCTGCGCTTCTTGGCCTTATATGTGAGAAGCTGATTGAGATTTTCCTCGTCAGGTCCGTAATCTCCGAGCCTTATAGGGTACATATTATAAGCACCGTGGAAGTCACTGCCGCCGGTCATAACAAGTCCGTGCTTCTTTGCTGTTGCAATAAGCATTTCCTGCTGCTCGGGAGTGTTCTCCGGGTGCCATACCTCAACTCCGTCAAGCCCCTCGGGAATAAGCTCCTCAAGAAGCTCGAAGTTATCGTAGAAGCCCGGGTGGGCAAGTACGGCAATACCGCCTGCCTCGTGAATGGCCTTAATAATCTCAACAGGCTCAGGAAATTTTGTTTCCATAAGCACGTTCATTCTTGATTCCTTTGTGAAAAGCAGCTTATAAAGGTCACCGAAGATAGTTGTGGTGTAGCCGCTTTCCATAAGAGCCTGCATTATATGCTGCTTATATATATTGGTCGAGCCCTGACAACATTTCGTTATAAACTCGGGGGTTACGGGGAATTTCTTTGCTGTTTTAAGCACCATCATCTGGCTTGCTCTTTTTCTTATAAGAGAGTTGCTCTTGCAAAGTCCCTCAAGTCTGTCCGGCTTATCGGGAAGATAACAAAGAATGTGAGCCTTTGAATCCCTCTTTGAATCGGTGGCGGAAAACTCAACCGCAGGTATTACATTAACACCGTGACGGTGACCGATGAGCTCCGCTCTTACGATACCTGCAAGGCAATCGTGGTCCGTTACGGCAAGTGTTGTAACACCGCTGTTTTTGGCAAGAATTATAATATCATCAATGCCTAATGTGCCATCCGAAAGTTTGGTGTGACAATGTAAATCTGCTTTCAAAATTATTTCCCCGCTTCCTGTGCTCTTTGCCTTTTTTATCCTTTCAAATAAACAACCGCCGTTTATATCCCTTAAAAAGGGCATAGTTAGGCTATGTTACTAATTATATGATTTATTATACTACCTTTTCATATTTTTTTCAAGCGTAATTCGGAATTTTTATAAAATAATTTTCCGATTTTTGTATAAATATCAAAAATTCTCTGCGTCGGAAAGATATCTTGAAAGAATATTTGCAACAAGCTCCGTAAGACAATTTTCCTGCCTTTCATTCATCTCACGGTAGGTGTCATATGCTTCTTCTCCCGCATCATCACTTATTTTTCTGAGAGAAAGCATCGGCACTCCGCTTTTGTCACACACACCTGCAATAGCCGCCGTTTCCATATCGAAGGCATCGATGGAAAATGTATTTTTATAAAGCTCTTTTTTTACGGGGTCTGCGAGAAAGATGTCACCTGTGCCGCACTTTGCTTTTTTTATGCCCTTGCTTTCAAGAGCGTAGCCGAGAAGCCTTTCATCCGCCTCATAAAGGTATTTCTGTCCGTCAGCCTTAACGCCTAAAGCATATCCTATTGCAGTAAGGTCAAAGTCACATTCAATATAGCTTGTTGCGGCTACCATATCCTCTCTGTGAAGGCCCTGAATCGCACCCGAAAGACCCGCGTTAAGAATGAAATCTGCCTTGTCATCAGCAATAAGGAAGGCTGTTGCCGAGGCTGCATTCACCTTTCCTATTCCGCATTTAACGGCAACCACCTTAAGGCAGTTTTCTCCCTGTGTAAGTGTAAGCTCAACGCTTTCGTTTCCTCTTCTCAGGGCTTCCTTGCCGCCCTTTTCCTTTGCCCACGAGAGAAAGGGGCTGTATTCCATTGAGTCCGCAAATATAAGACCTGCAACCTTTGTCATTTTTCTTCATCCTTTTATATGTTATTTCTTTATATTATATTCTATTTTACTGCACTATGTCAACGGCTGATTTTCTGCATAAAATAAAAAAGAAGGGGTTGAATATCCGCGGTGCCTGTTATCGGTGACAGTTGTCTGTCCTCGACCTGCCGGTTAAGCCAAGCGCCTGCACCGCTTAATATATAGGGACTGTCGTACACCGCTGCGGCGGTCCTCATAAAAATTCAAAATACTCTTGCATATGCTTCCTTTATTTGGTATAATAAGCTAAAGTAATTTTGAAAAGGAGCATACAATATGAAAATAAAGAACAAATTCCTGATTCCCGTTATTGCTATTCTCGTTGCAATGCTTATGGTGGGCGGCGGAGTTTCGGGAGCCGCAGCTGATACCTCTGCTTCCGATGAAACCTCAACAACTCACCCCCTCACCTACATACCGCCTGCAATAGCAACTACGGAAAGCCTTGACGAGGAAATCGACAATCTTGTTTCAAACGTCATCTCAAACTTTGTCAGCGACCCTGATCAGATCGGCGACGACATCAGAGAGTCAAGCAGTATTATGGACAAGCTTCTTACTGCTTTCACCAACTTTATTGATATGATTATCAACTTCTTCAAGCAAATCGGAGACAAGCTTGGTAATTGGTAAAATCCCCTCCTGAGCATCTTAACGGTGTTCGGGAGGTTTTTCGGCTTATCGGTTTATCCTAAAAAACAGAGAGATTTACATTATGAACAGATACTTAAAAGAAAGTCTTCCCTATTATAAATGGATGCTGCGCATTTCCGTACCCACAATGATACAGAACGGTGTTACCAACTTTGTAAGTATGCTCGACAACATTATGGTCGGTCAGGTGGGTACCCTTCAGATGACCGGTGTTTCCATTGTCAATCAGCTTCTTTTTGTGTTTAATCTTTGCATTTTCGGTGCCATGAGCGGTGCAGGTATATTCACCGCTCAGTTTTACGGAAAAAAGGATAACGACGGTGTAAAAAATACGGTACAGTTTAAAATTGCGACCTCACTTATTTTTACCGCTCTCGGTGTCGGTGTTTTTCTTCTTCTCGGAGACAGCCTTATTTCCGCTTACATTCAGGAGGGCTCCGACCCTATAGAAGCCACCGCAGTACACGGGTACGCAAAAAGCTATCTCGGCATTATGCTTTTCAGTGCCTTACCCTTTGCGATAGCTCAGGCATACGCTTCTTCCCTTCGTGAAACAAAGGACCGTATTGTTCCCCTTGTCGCAACCCTTGTTGCCGTAGGCATAAACCTTGCGCTCAACTACACTCTTATTTTCGGTCACTTCGGCGCACCTGAAATGGGTATAGAAGGCGCCGCAATAGCTACTGTAGTTGCACGTATTGCAGAATGCTCCATACTTATACTCTGGTCACATACTCATACAAAAAAGTATCCGTTTATAAAACGGCTTTACACAAAAACGACTCTTACCCTGCCTCAGATAAGAAAAATTGCAGCCATATCCTTGCCTCTTGTTATAAATGAAGCTCTGTGGGCGGCAGGCGTTGCCTTCTTAAATCAGTGCTACAGCATGAGAGGGCTCAGTGTTGTTGCCGCAATCAATATAGTTTCAACCCTGAGCAACGTTTTCAACGTCTCCTTCATCGCCTTCGGAAGCTCGATCGGTATTATCCTCAGTCAGCTTTTGGGTGCAGGTAAAAAGGACGAAGCGAAAAAGGCAAGTATGCGTATGGTATGGTTTGCGGTATTCACTATCGTCCTCGTTGCCCTTGCGATGTCGGCCTTCTCGGGTCTTTTCCCGAAGATATACAAAACCGAAGAATATGTGCGTACTCTCTCCACAACGCTCATACTCATAATGGCGGCGTTTATGCCCGTACAGTCCTTCCTGAATGCCTGCTACTTCTCCCTTCGCTCAGGCGGTAAAACCCTCATAACCTTCATTTTTGACAGCGGATTTATGTGGGGTATCGTTATCCCCCTCGCCTTCTGTCTGAGCCGCTTCACCGATATCAGTATCATACCGCTTTACATTATAGTTCAGGCGGTTGAAATTATCAAATGCGTCATCGGATATGTCTTTATGAAAAAGGGCTGGTGGCTGAATACGGTGGTGGAATAATAACGGCGACATATAAGTGCAAAATGCAGAATGCAAAGTGCAAAATTGCGCTTAAGGCGGCAGTAAGAAGAAAATACTACCCGCCCGTTTAATGCTATACAATATATTAAAGGAGCTGTAAAAAAACGAAAGTTTTTACAGCTCCTTTTTAGGGGCTCGGAAAAAATGCGCAGAATGAACAAACCGAGCCAAAATAAAGCGAAAAGCTTTATTTTGGGTTACCCGACGGCGTACAAAGGTACTCCGAGGGCGAGGTTTGTTTATAGCATAAAACACAAAAACAG
>JAZULG010000235.1:0-17259 GCA_045603005.1 Acutalibacteraceae bacterium | reverse complement strand
AATTTCCGTGCTGGGTGTTCCGGGGTAGGAGGAAACTACATTTACTCCTGCTTCCCAGAGACCTCTTGCAATTGCTTCGTTACCGAGCATAAGAGCTTTGTTCATTTTAACATCTCCTTGATTTTGTTTTTATGTACCGACGTACGCAGGGCGGGCTCTGTCTGTCGGTTGCATGGGGTAAGTGAGGCTTACCGATGATTCCGATACAGGGAGAATTCCTGATTCCGCACTCTGCAAAGGGACAGTCGGATATAATAACGACTGCCATATATTATACAACTGTTTTCTATAACGGAATTTCTTTTTTAGAACAATACGCCGTGCCTTTTAATTTATTTTTCACGTTAAGACATTACGACACGTAAAGCAGCCTGACGGCTTGTTTTACTTGTTTTGTAACACTGACTGTTGTAAATACCGCTTATTTCTTTAATAATTTAAAGCTTTAAAACGATGCGGAGATAATAGCACAATGTTGCGGGAAAGTCAAGTCTTTTGGGTGAAAAAGCAATAAGGAGCAAGGACATTTAAACGTTTGTTGACGATAAAACAACCCTATCAACCGCGGGTATATTGTTTTATCGGCTGCTTCGTAGTATAATAAGTGTAACTTTTGATACGGAGGGTGAAAGAAAATGAATATTATAACGCTCATTAGGTGTATACCCTTGCAGACCGACCCCAAGAAATATGAGGCCTTTGTAAGAAAGACAGACTACAGAAAGCTTCTCGCCGAGGAGCCTTTGTGTATCAAAGATGAATACTACGGGGACAAAAAGGATTTGGTTGAAACGGATTTGCCGAGTGTAACCGAATATTCTGAGCTTCACCGAAAGCTTGATGAAACATACAAAATTTCGGAAACGGCCGAAGCTCTTACAGATTTTGAAAAGGTACTTAAGGTTTTAAGGTGGCTTACCGAAAACACTTTTTATAACGGAGCACAGCTGCATATGCTTACGGATGACACAAGAAAAATTATGAAATATGCCTTGGGAAAGTCTTTTAAAAATGCGATAAACTGCCGGCTTAAAGCAATAGCCTTCGCCGATTGTCTTGTAGCTGTGGGGATAAAGGCTTATCCCGTCGCCATGTGCTCAGCGAAGTTTAAAAACAGTCATTTTACCTGTCGGGCATATATCAGTGAGCTTAACAAGTGGTGTTTGTTTGACCCGTCCTTCGGTTGCTGGTTTGCCGATGAGAAGGGTAATCCGATTGATGCTTTTGAAATGAGAGAAATGTTTTTACAGGGCAGGGAGCCTGTCGTTAAGGAGTATAATTTCAACGGTACAACTGAATGTAAGGATGCTTATATTTATGGCTTTCTTAAGCTTTGCATTTCAAATCTTTCAACGTGGAAAGATAATTCTATGGACAGAAGAAACGCGAAGAAGTTTAAAGACAGAAAGCTTTTTAACGGAAGAATACCGGAATAGCTTGCGCACTGCTGTAAAAAAATACTAATATATCAGTTCGGCAGATTTTATAAGACGCTTTTCTGATTGAGGCTGTCATCTGACTACCGCTTCAACCCTTGACAATACCACATATATTTAGTAAAATGAAAAGGTATAGGTATATTACACCGAAAATACATAAAGGACAGGTGAACATATGAAGTATATCTGGGAAAATCCCGAAATAATCAAAGAAAACAAGGAGGACGGCCACGTTATAGCTATGTGTTATGACAGAGCGGACAGCGCCGCAAAGAGAGCCGACTCCCCCTATAAGATGTCCCTTAACGGCCAGTGGAAGTTCCATTGGGAAAAGGGCGTAGCTGAGCTTCCTACAAAGTTCAGAGAGCCCGATTTTGACGATGCCGAGTGGGAAGAGATTACAGTACCCGGTGTGTGGCAGATGCAGAAGGACTACACAAAGCCCTGGTACTATGCTAACTCATACCCCAACTGCATCAGCATCGAAAAGAGCAAGATTCCCTCAATCGACGTCAAGGGTCAGGAAATCGCAATGCACAGAACAAGCTTTGTCCTCCCCGAAAACTGGTCAGGCAGAGAGGTGTTCCTTCATTTCGGTGCAGTAAAGGCAGGTCTTGCAGTTTATCTTAACGGCAAGTACGTAGGCTACTCACAGGGCTCCTTTACTCCCCACGAATTCGATGTAACAAAATTCCTCAAGCCCGGTGTTAACGTACTCGCTGCCGAGGTTTACCGCTATACCGACGGTACCTACCTTGAGGACCAGGATATGTGGTTCCTTTCAGGTATCTACCGTGAGGTTTATCTTTACAGTGAGCCCAAGGTATGTGTAAGAGACTTCTTTGTAAGAACAGAGCTTATCAACGATTATACCGACGCAGACCTCAGCCTTGATATCTTCCTCAAGGACTATACAGGCGGCGGAAAGCAGGTAAAGGTTGATGCTACAATCCTTACTGCGGGCAAGCCTATAGCTGTAGGTGAGTACGAGGGCGTGACCTCTGCTGAGGGCAACAAGGTTGTTTTCAAAAAGCGTGTTATCGGTCCCGAGCTCTGGTCAAGCGAAAAGCCTACTCTCTATACACTTCTTATCAAGTGCGAATGTGACGGTACCGTTACCTATAAGTCAGTACGCTTCGGCTTCAAGCAGGTTGAAATCAAGGGTGAAAAGATTCTCGTAAACGGTCAGCCTCTTCTCATAAGAGGTGTAAACCGCCACGATTATGACCCCGACCACGGTTGGGCAGTACCTGATGAAAGATACATTCAGGACCTTGATATTATGAAGCGCAACAATATCAATTCCATCCGTACAAGCCATTATCCCAACGACCCCAGATTCTACGACCTTTGCGACGAATACGGCTTCTGGGTTATGGATGAATGCGACCTTGAAACTCACGGCGTAAGAAGAAAGAATGTACCCGGTGACAACCCCATGTGGACAAAGGCTGTTGTTGACCGTATGGAAAGAATGGTGCTTCGTGACAGAAACCACGCCTGCGTATTTATGTGGAGTCTCGGTAATGAGGCGGGCGACGGAAGCAACTTCCTGAGAATGAAGGAGGCCGCTCTCAAGCTCGACAACACAAGACAGTTCCACTATGAGGGTGACTTCGACTTTACAAAGAGTGACGTTATCAGCCGTATGTATCCCACAGAGGATCAGGTTGAAAAGCTCGGTAAGAAGGAGCCTCTCACAATCACCTGGTTTGACAATATCGCAAACGCTCTTGCCGCTGACAGTAAGCCTATTTCCAAGGAGCTTTACAACAAGCCCGTTGTATTCTGCGAATATGCTCACGCTATGGAAAATTCCCTGGGTAACTTCCGTGAATATATGGATGCCTTCGAAAAGTACGATAATCTTTGCGGCGGCTATATCTGGGACTTCGTTGACCAGGCTATCCACAAGGTTAACGAGGACGGCGAGGATATGTGGCTTTACGGCACAGACTATGACGAAAAGGCTTCATGGTTCCTTCCTCCCTATAATACCTGCGCTATCACAGGCAGCAACGTTTATTTCAATGCCAACGGTATTATCGCCGCTGACAGAAAGATTCACCCCTCAATTCACGAGGTAAGAAAGGTTTACTGCGAGGTTGAAATCAAGGCAATCGACGCCGCAAGAGGCTCTTATATCCTTAAGAATAAGCAGCTCTTCTCAGACCTTTCAAAGTTTGATATCAAATATCTCATCACAGAAAACGGTGAAAAGCTTGCAGAGGGTCTTATTGACAGAGCCTTCTTTGAAAAGCTTGAGCCTCTTTCACAGATGGATCTTAAGTTTGATTGCAGCAGCTTCCTTGACAGAAAGGGTGAGGTTATCATAACCTTCTCATATCTCAGAAGAGAAGCTTGCCGCTTTGCACCCGCAGGCTACGAGCAGGGTTGGGATCAGTTCATTCTCAAGGCAGCAGACGAAAAGGAAAAGACAGTATACGAGGACAGCGTTGAAATCGAAGGCACAGAAAAGAAGTTTGATGTTGTAGGTAAGGATTTCCGCTACAGATTTGAAAAGGGTCAGCTCGTTTCAATCGTTAAGAATGAAAAGGAATACCTTATCGGCTCACTTAAGCCTAACTACTTCAGAGCACTTACCGATAACGATATCGACGTTTTCAATTTCGTACCTCCTCTCATTCCCTTCCAGCCTCTTTTCCAGTGGAGAAGAGCTACAGATGCACTTAAGACAAAGGCTACCTTCGTGCATAAGTACAGTCACAGTGCATACATTGAAACAACCGTTTCCGTTCAGGGTATGAAGGATGTTAAGATGACCTATACCGTATATCCCGACGGTAAGATTGACGTTACTCACGAGGGTACCGCAACACTTCAGAATATGGTACGCTTCGGTACTACACTTACAATGGCAAGAGAATTCGAAAACGTCAAGTGGTACGGCAGAGGCCCTCACGAGAACTATATCGACAGAAGAACAGGTGCAAGAATTGCTATGCACAAGATGTCTGTTACCGATATGGAGCATCATTATATGCGTCCTCAGGAAAACGGTCACAGAACAGATGTAAGAATGATGGAAATCACCAACGAGGCAGGGGAAGGCTTACGCTTCACCAAGAAGGGAGAAAAGCCCTTTGCTATCAACTGCCATCACTACACAGTAAATGACCTTGACGATGCAACTCATATCCATTCGCTCAAGCATAAGGACTTCACTACTGTTTGTATCGACCTTATGCAGAGAGGTATCGGCGGTGACACACCGGGCAATGCATGTCTTCGTGAGCCCTATATTATGCACAAGGGCACAAAGTACAGCTACGGCTTTACTGTTGAGGTTATCGAATAAAAAAATAGACCCGGCATCCGAGAGGTGTCGGGTCGGATTTGTAAAATGAAGGAGAGAGAAAAATGTTTTGTCAGAAATGCGGAAAACAGCTTGAAGAGGGCACAAAATTCTGCCCTTATTGCGGAAACAGCACTCAGCCGACCGTAAGTGAAACGATTGCTGAGCCTATGCCCGAAGGGGAGGCTTATCAGCCTGAGGTTGTGAATCCCTTGCCGGGAAATACACCTGCGGTAAAGGCAAAGAAAAAGGGCGGTAAGGGTAAGGCAATCATAATCGCTCTTGTTGTGCTGCTCCTTGCGGCGGCAGGTGCGGTAGCGGCAATCTTCCTTCTCGGAGATAAGGGAGAGGTGCCTGCAGAGCAGCAGAAGGTAATAAACAGAGATTATATGCTTTATGCAAAGAACGGAAGTCTCTATCTTACCTATGCCGAAAACAATGAAACAATAAAGCTTTCAGATAATTTTGACTATTACAATGTAAGCAGATATGTAAAGGAATCATATATACCGTCTGCTACATATTATAATGAGGCTACGGGTTATCTTTATTTTCCGGATGAAATAAGAGAGCGCGAATATGATGTGGATTACAGACTCAGCCGTATAAAGCTTGATCCTGAAAACACAAAGAAATATGAGGTTGAGACAGTTGTTGACGAATGGATCAACAGCAGAAAGAACTACAGAGTTTCTTCCGATGATTCACTTATTATCTATCAGAACAGTGACGGAGATCTTTATTATAAAAACCTCGCAAAGGACGAGACGGCACAGCGCCTCGAGAAGGATGTAGAGAACGTTATTGTTGATTTTGAAAAAAATCATTGCTACTACAACGACGAGACAGAGGTTACATATGTAGACCTTAAAACAATGGAGAAGAAGATTATTTTCTCCGGTGCATCAGACAGCTACATATATATTCAATATGCCGGTGACGGTGTTATGCTCAGCGCATACGAAGAGCTTTATCTGCTTGACAAAAACGGCGACAAGACATATCTTTCAAAAAACGGATATATGAGTAATGTCGAAGGCAGATACTACTTTATAGACAGCACAGGTATGTATGAAAACGAAAGAATACCCGCTTCAGATTTCGTAACGGATGACTGCTATGACAGCGACAGGGACATTGCTTACGGTGACGAGGGCTATGATGAAAAAGTAATAAGGGATATAATAAGAAATATAATTTCTTATGAAAGCATATACAACTACTCGACCGATGACATCTATCTTATAGAAGGCAATGATGTGAAAAAGGTTGTTTCCAAGGTGTCAAGCTATAGTCAGGCAGGCACTCTGCCTACGAGCTGTTACAGCTTCAATGAGCCTTCAAAGATTATAACGGTAAGCGAGATATGCGATTACATTATAAAGCACTATCCGAATGTGCTTTACGGATACACCGTAGAGGACTACTATGTAACGAGCGCAATCCAGGAGACTTATGAAAAGTATAAGACACACTACATTATTGTGGGTGATACTGCAAGCGTAATTGAGGCAGAGGAGCTCAACTACATCGGCGATACACTGTGGTACAGTGATGCTTATGTATATTTTGAAATGAGTACGGGAAGTTATGTCGGCGAAAACGGATATGATATCTATAACACATCAAAGATATACAGAGCGCCTATAAATGATGATAATACCCTCGGTCAGTATGAGCTTATCAGCGGAATTGAGGGCTCAGTAACCTATATAGGCGGAGACAATGTTTTCCATAGCGGCGAGCTTGAGGAAAATGAGAGCGAAAACTACGATGAGTGGTACTGGTATACCTATAGCGGCGATCTTTATAAAAACGGTGAGCTTATCGACAGTGATGTTGCCATAGTTTATGCAGATTCCTGGAGCGGAGACGACTTCAACAAATACAGTGAAAACAAAGTGCTGTATGTCAAGAATGTAAAAAACAGCGAAAGCGGTCTTACTGCAGATCTTTACTTCTACAACGGTACGGAAGCATTCAAGCTCGGAAAGCAGGTAAGTGACTACGAGCTTTCCGACGGTGAGGACGCCTATTATATTGATGAGGGTGATTTCATCCGCTACGGCGCAGAGGAAAATACCACTGTTGACAGCGATGTTGATTTCATCTTCAAGGCTGAGAGAACCGCCGAAGCTGAAATGGGCTGGTAAAAAAACAAAATAAAAGAGGTCGGTTTTCCGACCTCTTAATTTTATCTGTTTGATGCCCATAGGGCATTTCCTGACTTCCGGCTACTAAGCCTCAGGCTCTTGCAACCATTTCACCGTAAAGCTCTTTTTCTTCCTTTATGAATTTTTCAATAGCTTCAACTGAGGGCATAGCAGCAGAGCAGCTGTGAGCGGAAATAAGCATTGAAGCGGAAGCGGTACCGAACTCAAGGGCGTCAATCATTTCCCAGCCCTCGAGTAAGCAACGGATAAACGCACTTGCATAGCCGTCACCGCCGCCGAAGCCCTTCATAGCTTTTACGGGGAAGGGCTTGATTGAATAGCTCATACCGTCATTTGTGTAAGCGGTTGAGCCGTCCTTGCCGTGCTTGATGATAACGATTTTTGCGCCGTAGGAGTGCCAGAGCTTTGCACTTTCCTCGTCGGTTTTGCAAACGCCTGTAATAGCCTCTGTAAGGTCATATTCCTCTCTTGAGCCGAGGATGATATCTGCGTTACGTGCTACCATCTGATAGTATACGGAAATCTCGTCCTTGTTCTTCCATGTGTAGGGACGGTAGTCGATGTCGAAGATAACAACAACATTGTTCTTCTTTGCGAGCATCATAGCCTTGAGAGCTGCGTCTCTTGAGGGACTCATTGAAAGAGCGGTACCTGAAATTACGATTGCCTTTGCGGAAGCTATGTATTCCTCGTCAACCTCTTCCGGCTCGAGCATAAGGTCAGCTATTGCATCACGGTACATAAGAATTGAGCTTTCAGTGGGGCTTTTGATTTCTGTGAAGGTAAGACCGATTTTCTCACCGTTCTTTGCTCTGAAGATGTGTGAGGTATCAATACCGTCGTTTTCAAAGTAGTTTACAACGAAATCGCCGTGCTGGTCATCGGAAACCTTACCGATGAAGCCTACCTTCTTGCCGAGTCTTGCAAGACCTACTGCAATATTTGCGGGTGAGCCGCCGACGTACTTGTTGAAGTTGCAGCTTTCTGCGAGGGGTCTGTTCATATCGGTGGGGTTGAAGTCGATTGCAACTCTGCCGATGGGGATAACGTCAAGGGGCTTGCTGCTGTCAAATTCTACGTATTTCATAGTTGTTCTTTCCTTTCTTTATGCTTGATTATTCAGCTTTGCCTACTGAATAAAAGATTTCCATGTGTCTTTTTGCGTTTTCATAGGCTCCTGCGATTTCAGCCTGATGCAAGTCATAATAGCCTTTTATTGTGCCCTTTTCATAGCCCTCACGAGCCTTGCCCTCTGCTGCGGCAAAGGTTGCTGTGGCTATGTTTATTTTTTTTATGCCGTTCTGATGGCAGCGGATGAAGTCCTCGGGCTCGATGCCTGTACCTCCGTGAAGCACAAGAGGCACGTCAACGCTTGACTGTACCTTTTCGAGGATATCAAATCTTAATTCGGGAGCATCCTTATAAAAGCCGTGAGCGTTACCGATTGCAATTGCGAGAGCATCAACGCCGGTTCTTTCCGCAAAGATTTTTGCCTGCTCGGGGCTGGTACAGCGCATTGCTATATCAACGCTTCCGTCCTCACTGCCGCCTACACAGCCGATTTCAGCCTCAACTGCGGCTCCGTAGCCCTTGGCAAGAGCAACAACCTCCTTGGTTTTTGCTATGTTATCTTCAAGTGAAAGATGTGAGCCGTCAAACATTACCGAGGTGAAGCCGAGGCGGAGAGCCTGACCGATGCATTCTATTGTTGTGCCGTGGTCGAGATGCACCGCCACGGGTACGGTAGCGTTTTTAGCCGCCGCAAGCATAGCGGGTCCGATGATTGCGAGAGGGGAATGGTTAAGACGTACCTCTGCAATCTGCAGTATAATAGGTGAGCGTGTCTCCTCAGCAGCCTTTATAACGCCGAGAATCATTTCGAGGTTTGCAACGCTGAAGGAGCCTACCGCATATCCACCCTTCTGAGCGTCTGCAAGAAGGGTTTTCATATTTACAAGTGGCATATTAACACTCCTTTATTCTATTGATTTAAGGGATTCAACCATATCAACCTTCTTCAGCTTTTTGTGAAGGACGATACTTACAAACATTGAAAATGCAAAGGCAAGAAGTGAGGCATAAAGGAAGCTCTTTACCGTCAGCCCTCTGCCGAACATAACTATGTCAACCTCTGCCATAAAGATAACCACCTTGTGTAGAAGCACGCCGCAGACAAGACCCTCGGCAATACCTATCAGGGTGAGTATTACGTTTTCTCTGAAAATATAGGAGGAAACCTCTCCGTTGTCGAAGCCGAGCACCTTTATCGTGGCGATTTCCTTGAGTCTCTCCGTGATGTTGATGATGGAGAGGTTATAAAGCACGATGAAGGCAAGAAGTGCGGCGGAGACAATCAGTATAAGCACGATTGCGCTGATAGAATCCATTATATTCTCGAAGGAATTCTGGATCTGGCTCGTATATGCTACGGCGCTTATTTCGTATTCATTCATAAGCTCCTTAGCGAGGGTGTTTTTCTGCTCCTGAGACAGATTTTCCACAGCAAGATTTGCCGTTATATAGTTGTAGGCGGGTGCTGAGCCGAAAATACTTGTGTAAAGATTCTTTGACAGGTAGATGTAATGGAAGGCGTAGTTTTCCACAACAGAGGCTACGGGGATTTTTACACTGTGGTTTTCGTCAATGATGAGATTGAGATATTCACCCTCCTTTACTCCGAGAGTGGAGGAAAGCTTTTCGGTGATTATCGCTCCGCTGTCTGTGAGCTGATGCACCTGACCTGTTTTTCTGTTTTTAAGGTTTACATATTTTCCGAACTCACCCGAGGCCTCGGGTACGAGAAGATAGCTTTCAAGCACATCCTTGCCGTCCGCAGAGGCGGCATCGTAAACCTTCATATGGGTCATAAGAGCTGAATTTATAAGCGGATTTGAGGTAACCGTTGTATAGGCGTCGCAGTCTGCTACCGTTGTATCGTAGGAGCCGTTGAGCACCACCTGCATATCGTACTTCCATACGCAGTCCTCGTTGATGAACTGATTCTGAAGAGTTTTTTCGATGGAATCGTTGAGACCGAAGCCTGCAAGCAGCAGTGCGGTACAGCCGGCAACTGCCATTGTTGCCATAACGAAGCGCTTCATATTTCTGAATACGTTTCTGAAGGTAACCTTCCATGTGAAGCTGAGCCTTGACCACAGGGACGGGAATCTTTCAAGGAAAACTCTCTTTCCTCCCTTGGGAGCCTTTGAGCGCATAAGAGTCGAGGGGACAACCCTGAGACTCTTGCGGCAGGTGATGTAGGTTGCAAGCACCGTTGTGGCGATGGCTGCAGCCATACCGGGAAGGGCATAGCCGATACGGTAGGAAAGGACAACCTGCGGCATATCAAACAGAATGCCGTAAGCGGTGGTGACTGCAAAGGGGAAGAGTGCAAAGCCTAAGAATGAGCCTGCCACCGAGCCTATCAGTGAGGCTAAAAGAGCATAGACTATATATTTGGACATTATCTCTCTGTCTGTCATACCGAGAGCCTTGAAGGTGCCGAGAATCGTACGCTCCTCCTCAACCATTCTTGTCATTGTGTTAAGGCATACGAGAGCCGAAACAAGGAAGAAGAACCAGGGGAAGATAAGAGATATTGCCGCAGTACGCTTTGCCGTTGTGTTATAGTCCTTATAGCCTAAAAGGGCTTCGTCACGGCTGTTTACATACCATTTCGCATCGTCAAGTCCGAGAAGAAACTGCTGAGCCTGATCGAGCTGATTTCTTGCAAGCTCAAGCTTGTCATAGGCCTCGTTTTTTGCCTTTTGGAAATCCTCCTCAATGGTGGGAGCTTTTTCCTTTGCGGCGGCAACGCTTGTTTCATAAATTGCTATCTGATTCTGCAGAGATGAAAGCTGGGTAAGAACCTCAAGCTCGCCGAACTGTATATCGTAGCCTGCACCGGTGAGCTCTTTTTCAGCTGCATCAAGCTGTGCCTTTGTGTCAGCAAGAACCGATTCGACCTCCTTTAGCTCAGCAACGAGGCGTTCAGCCTCCTTGAGCTCTGCCTCCTTTTCGGCAAGCACTGCCTTTGACTGAAGAAGGTCCTCCTTTGAGGCGGCAAGCTTTACCTCGAGGGTCTGGAGCTGAGGCTCCATATATGCTGCCATTTCCTCAGCGGTACCTACTGCGGTAAGGCTGTTGATGGTGTTTATTATCTGGTCAACCTCGGGACCTACGAGTCCCGACTGAGTAAGACGGTCGATCATTCCCTGAGTACCGTCATCCTGAGTGGCGTTGAACTGATCGAGAGCCGAGCGGGTTGTAACAAGGAGGTTTTCGAGCTGATCAACCGTTGAAAGAAGGGTGTTTACCTGAAGGGAGGCTACCTTCCATTCGGTCTGGGCGTTGGCAAGCTCTGCCTCCGCATTGGAATACTGCTCAACCTTTGCCTTGGCTTCATTGTACTGCTGCATCTTTTCTTCCCAGACGCTGTACTGTGTTGAATGCTCGAGCTTGCTTTCCTCGAGTATTTTTTCGGCCTCTGCCGCTTTGGTGTTGTATTCCTCTTTATATCTGATGAGGTTTTCGTCGCCGTTTTCAGCCATATCGAGTATGAGGGCAACCTGCTCCTCTCCTGCAGCGATGCTCTGCTCAACCTGAGTTTTTGTCTGTGCGTACTCCGCTTCGGCGTCGGCCACCTTGACCGTGTATTCCGCACGAAGGGAAGCTACTCTCGGGGCGAGAAGCTCCGCTGCGATTGAACTTATATAGTCGGTATAGGTCTTTACAAATTCATCGTATTCCTCGGAATAGGGCTCGAAATCTGCTGAGCCTTCAAGACGGATGCTTGCCGAGGTATAGTATTCGGAAAGGAAGTTTTCCTCGGGTACGTAGCAGAAGGTGCCGAGCTTACCGGTGCCGACGTTTGTATTGCCTCTTTCGTAGGATATGTAAAGAGGTGTTCTTATGATGCCGACGATGGTGAATTCCGTATTCTGAAGGGATTTTGTTACATCGGCTCTGTCGCTGGAAACTGAAAGAACGGTGCCTATCTCAAATTCATCGGGAGTCGAAAGTGAACTTCTGTCCACAACGCACTGGTTGGGTGAGGTGGGCCAGCTTCCCTCAATAAGCTCGGGACGGTTCATATAGGACGGGTCGCTGTAGCCGTTTTCGTTATTGATTGCCGCCTGAGTGTCAAGGGAGAGGAGTCTTATGGTCATCTCCGAGCCGTCAATGTCGCTGACGGTTTCTCCGTTTGCTCTTACGGTACCGTCGAAGTATTTTTCGCCTTTGATTGCTTCAACACCCGTAATTGAGCCGAGAACTCTTATTTCCTCGTCGGTCAGGCCTGCGGTGGAGATAATCTGAACGTCCATCGCATTTGAGGAGAGCATATACTCCTCCATTGTGTCGAGCATATCCGGTGCGGTGGCATTCATACCTGCAAAGAAGCTTATTCCGAGAGCAACGATTGCGATTATGGAAATAAACCTCGGTGCAGTTTTTCTGACGGTCCTTACCGCATCGGTTATTAGAACTTTGTTTGTTTTCATATGAAACCCCTGATTACCATTCAAGTTTTTCCACGGGCACAGGGTAGTCATTGACTGCAATCTGGACTACCTTACCCGAGCGCATGGTGATTATTCTGTCCGCCATGTCAGCAAGGGCTCCGTTGTGGGTGATAACCACCACGGTAGTGCCTGTTTCACGGCAGGTTTTGTGAAGAAGGGAGAGAATCTGCTTGCTTGTTTTATAGTCGAGAGCACCTGTGGGCTCGTCGCAGAGAAGTATTTTCGGATTTTTTGCAAGAGCTCTCGCTATGGAGACTCTCTGCTGCTCACCGCCGGAAAGCTGGGAGGGGAAGTTATCCATTCTTTCCTCAAGTCCGACCTTTCTGAGAATGGTCTCAGGCTTTATGGGCTTTTTGCACATCTGTGTGGCAAGCTCCACGTTTTCGAGGGCAGTGAGATTAGGTACAAGATTATAAAACTGGAAGATAAAGCCGACATCATATCTGCGGTAGTCTATAAGCTGATCCTCGGTAAGGTCGCTGATAACCTTGCCGCCCACACGTACCTTTCCGTCGTCACAGCTGTCCATACCGCCGAGTATATTCAGCACGGTACTTTTACCTGCGCCGCTGGTACCGACGATAAGGCAGAATTCGCCTCTCTCAACGGAGAAGCTGACGCCGTCAACTGCGGGTATGGATATTTCACCGGTCTGGTATCTTCTGTAAACCGAATCAAACTCAATAAAGCTCATTTTACGTCACCTGTTTTGTTATTTCTTTATAATCAACCGCCGAAAACCGAGGTTTTGGAAAATGTATCGATTGTATCTCCCGTATCCTTGTCAACAACTGTTATGTTGCAGCTGTAGGAGGTGAGAGAGGTGAAAATCTGATAGCTGTTCATACACAGATTTCCGATATAATCCACAACCAGAGCAGCTGAGGAATCCTTCTCATATTCCTCCTTTATAACACGCATGGTGATATCGGAGTATTCCATGTTATTTGCGATACACTGGTCAAGGAAGGGATAGGTATTTATGAGTGAAACGAATATGTTTGAAAGCTCCCATCTCTTTTCTGAAAGGAAGGCGTTATGTGCCGCTGCAGTCATTGTGAAGGTGATTTTTCCGTTTGCTTCGTCGGGAGTGCAGGAGGTGAAGCCGTTATCCGTACAGAAAAGCTGAAGGTCCTTCTGATATTTTTCATCAAGTGAATAGATATAGTTATAGGGGATTGCAACGGTTACCTCGCTCATAGGGTCTGTGGTACCCTGAAACTTTGTGGTGGATACTATTTCGGTTACTGCCTTGCCGTCCTCATCGTAGCCGATTACGACCTCCATGCCGTCGGCGGCTGTTGTTGCTTCTGCGTCGGTAGAGGTATCGGTATCTTTTTTACCGCAGGCGGAGAGGGTGAGAAGAAGGATTGCCGCAAGTACGGCTGCAATAAATTTTTTCATATTGTTACCTCCGTATATATTGAATATAATAACACATTTTAACAGTTTATCATTCTATCACAAACGCGGACGGATTTCCACTAAAAAAATAAAAATTAACACAATATTTATCCCGATAAAGAAAAGAATAGTCGCCTTGTGCAAATTTCGACAAAATCAACAGTAAATTTTGTTAATCTATATGTAAAAAAACAATAGACTTTTCCGCATAAATTTGTTAAAATCTTTAGGAGTGAAAATACAAGGGGGCAGTCTCTGTATTTTCCGTTTATTAACTTAGTTAAATTTTTTTATTTTAGGAGGAGATTCCAATGGCTAAGAAATGGGTATACCTTTTCAAAGAAGGCAACGGCAGCATGAGAGAGCTTCTCGGCGGTAAGGGTGCAAACCTCGCTGAAATGACAAACCTCGGCCTTCCCGTTCCTCAGGGCTTCACAATCACAACTGAAGCTTGTACACAGTATTATGAAGACGGTCGCAAGATCAACGACGAAATCGTTGCTGAGATCATGGCTAACATCGAAAAGATGGAAGAGATCACAGGCAAGAAGTTCGGTGACCTTGAAAGACCTCTCCTCGTATCGGTTCGTTCAGGTGCTCGCGCATCAATGCCCGGTATGATGGATACAATCCTCAACCTTGGTCTTAACGAAGATGTTGTTAAGGTTATGGCTGAGAAGTCAGGCAACGAAAGATGGGCATATGACTGCTACAGAAGATTCATTCAGATGTATTCCGACGTTGTTATGGAAGTTGGTAAGAAGTACTTTGAAGAGCTCATCGACAAGATGAAGGAAGACAGAGGTGTAACTCAGGATACAGAGCTTACCGCTGCTGACCTTAAGGAGCTTGCAGAGCAGTTCAAGGCTGAATACAAATCAAAGATCGGCGAAGACTTCCCCACAGATCCCAAAGAGCAGCTTATGGGCGCTGTTAAGGCTGTTTTCCGTTCATGGGATAACCCCCGTGCAAACGTTTACCGCCGTGACAACGATATTCCCTACTCATGGGGTACTGCTGTTAACGTTCAGGCTATGGCCTTCGGTAACATGGGTGAAGACTGCGGTACAGGTGTTGCTTTCACACGTGACCCCGCTACCGGCGAAAAGAAGCTTATGGGTGAATTCCTTACAAATGCACAGGGTGAAGACGTTGTTGCAGGTGTAAGAACTCCGATGCCCATCGCACAGATGGCTGAAAAGTTCCCCGCTGCTTACAAGCAGTTCACAGAGGTTTGCCAGCTTCTTGAAAATCACTATCACGATATGCAGGATATGGAGTTCACCGTTGAAAACGAAAAGCTCTATATGCTTCAGACAAGAAACGGTAAGAGAACAGCTCAGGCTGCTCTTAAGATCGCTTGCGACCTCGTTGACGAGGGTATGAAGACTGAAGAAGAAGCAGTTGCAATGATCGATCCCAGAAACCTTGACACTCTTCTTCATCCTCAGTTCGATCAGAAGGCTCTTAAGGCTGCAACTCCCATCGGTAAGGGTCTCGGTGCATCACCGGGTGCTGCTTGCGGTAAGGTAGTATTCACAGCTGAAGACGCAGAAGCTTGGAATGCAAGAGGCGAAAAGGTTATCCTTGTACGTCTTGAAACATCTCCCGAAGATATCACCGGTATGAAGGCTTCTCAGGGTATCCTCACAGTACGTGGCGGTATGACCTCACACGCAGCCGTTGTTGCTCGCGGTATGGGTACTTGCTGTGTATCAGGTTGCCAGGAAATCGCTATGGACGAAGCTAACAAGAAGTTCGTTCTCGCAGGCAAGACCTTCACAGAGGGCTCAGAAATCTCAATCGACGGTTCAACAGGTAACATCTACGACGGTATCATCCCCACAGTTGATGCTCAGATCGCAGGTGAGTTCGGCCGAATCATGGCTTGGGCTGACAAGTACAGAACCCTCAAGGTAAGAACAAATGCAGATACACCCGCTGACGCTAAGAAGGCTCGTGAACTCGGTGCTGAAGGTATCGGTCTTTGCCGTACAGAGCACATGTTCTTCGAGGCTGACAGAATCGCAGCATTCCGTGAAATGATCTGCTCAGATACAGTTGAAGAAAGAGAAGCAGCACTTGCTAAGATTCTTCCCATGCAGCAGGGCGACTTCGAGGCTCTTTACGAGGCTCTTGAAGGTAACCCCGTTACCATCCGTTTCCTTGATCCTCCTCTCCATGAGTTCGTTCCCACAGAAGAAGCTGACATCGCAGCACTTGCAGCAGCTCAGGGCAAGAGCGTTGAGGATATCAAGAATATCATCGCTTCTCTCCACGAGTTCAACCCCATGATGGGTCACAGAGGATGCCGTCTTGCAGTTACATATCCTGAAATTGCAAAGATGCAGACAGCAGCAGTTATCCGTGCAGCTATCAATGTAAATAAGGCACATCCCGATTGGAACATCGTTCCCGAAATCATGATTCCTCTTGCAGGCGACGTTAAGGAGCTCAAGTACGTTAAGAAGTTTGTTGTTGAAACTGCTGACGCTGAAATCGCAGCAGCAGGCGCAGACCTCAAGTACGAAGTAGGTACAATGATTGAAATTCCCAGAGCAGCTCTCACCGCTGACGAAATCGCTAAGGAAGCTGACTTCTTCTGCTTCGGCACCAACGACCTTACTCAGATGACCTTCGGCTTCAGCCGTGATGACGCAGGTAAGTTCCTTGATGCATACTACGATGCAAAGATCTTCGAAAACGATCCCTTTGCAAAGCTCGACCAGACAGGTGTTGGTAAGCTTATGGAAATGTCCATCAAGCTCGGTAAGCCCGAAAACGCAAAGCTTCACTGCGGTATCTGCGGTGAACACGGCGGTGACCCCACATCAGTTGAGTTCTGCCACAAGATCGGCCTCGACTATGTATCCTGCTCACCCTTCCGTGTGCCCATCGCAAGACTTGCAGCAGCTCAGGCAGCTATTGCAAATAAGTAATTCATCTATAAATGAATTTGCCCCGCCGAGAAATCGGCGGGGATTTTCACCTATATTGCAAACGCTTTTTAAAAATGGTATAATAAGAAAAGACACGAAATATTTTGGGGGTATTATATATGAAATTTCCGTTTAGCGAGCCTGAAAATACGGCTGTTATAACTTGTTGTCATATCATTGACAACGGTGCGGATATTCTATATGTGTCCCACGATGCAGAGGACGGAATGTGGCAATTTCTTTGTGGCGGAACACATACACAAGAACAGGCAAGAGTTGTTTCGCTGAATGAAATTTTCGCACTTGATAATACGGTATCAGAACTTGCTGATATGCCTTGCGGCTATATCGCCCAGAGGAAAAGCAAGCATTCAAAATGGAAGATAAAAAAGAGATAATTTCCCTCTTTTGCGGATCGCAGCACAGGCAGCTATTGCCGATGGCAGGAAATAAGTTATACTCAAT
>JAZULG010000234.1:0-11939 GCA_045603005.1 Acutalibacteraceae bacterium | reverse complement strand
TAAGCGCTTCTCACTTCATGAGTCACATTCATACGTATGGATGTACTATGATGAATGCAAGGCTCTCGGTATTGAAATCGAGGATAACATCAAGCTTGTCAGCGCAACCAACCCCAACATTGAAACTATCAGAAAGTCAATTATTCCCACACAGCTTTGTCAGGTGAGAATCAACAATACCTTCGCTTCCGACTTCGGTATCTTCGAAATCGGCAGAGTTGTTGAAGGTCTTAAGGAAAACGGACTTTGCAACGAAAGAAAGAAGCTCGCAATCACACTCTTCTCAAAGACAAAGTCAATGGAGACTCTTTACTTCGAGCTTCGTGATATTCTTGCAACAATCACGGGCGACCTTCGTCACCTTGAGCTTTCATACAAGGCTGTTGAAGCCGCACACAGCTACGAGCATCCGAGAAACCTCAATGCAATCATTCTTGAGGGCAAGGAAATCGGTAAAATCGGTATCGTACATCCCGTTGTTTCAAAGAAGGTTGATAAGAAGGCAAACATCGTCTTTGCTGAAATCGATGTAACAGATTTTGCAGATACTGCTTCTGCCGAAATCAAATACGAGGAGCCCTCAAAGTTCCCCGGTATTGAAATCGACCTTTCCTTCGTTACCGAGAAGTACGCTCCCGTTGGTGAAGCAATCAAGAACGCAAACTGCTCACTTATCAAGGGCGCAGAGGTAGTTGACCTTTACCGTGACGAAAACGGTAAGTCAATCACTGTAAGAATTTACTTTGCACATCCCGAAAAGACCCTTACAAGAGAAGAGGTTATGAATGTTGTAAACGGCATCATCGATAACCTTGCAACAAAGGGCATTGAATTAAAGAAGTAATTTAACTTAAGGCTTCGGATGATAGTAGTCAGTAGCCGGTAGTCAGTAGTCAGGGGAATTCCCTGCGGGAATCAATGATGAAGACAATTTGTCTGACAACTGATGAAAGTACCGTATAAAATCAGAAGTGCAGGGGCGATTCGGATATCGTCCCTGTTTTTTAAAAGGAGGCGGATAAAATGAGTACACCGATACGTCATCATTATATACCGCAATTTATATTGAAAAACTTTTCCTTTGACGGCAAAGACGGTATTTACTTCTATGATAAGCATAATGAAGAAACAAAAGTAATGAGAACCCGTGACGTATTTATGGGCAGAGATTTATACCGTGATGAAAAGAACTTCCCTTTTGAGCCCCAAAAAACAGAAGCGAAGCTTGCCGATTTTGAAAATGAGGCTTCAAAGATAATAAGAAGATTTCTCACCGAGGACAGAATAACCCTGACAATGCAAGAGGATTCATTGCTGAGGCTGTTTCTTGCTCTTATGAGCTTCAGATCTAAAAGAGTCAGCAAGTTTTTCGGCGAGTTACTGTCTGAGAAATCAAAAAAATTCTATTCCCGCTATCAGAGCGACGGCGACTATGAAGATTTGTGGAAGCGCAATATATATCATATAACAACCTGCCGCTCAATTCAGCAGGTTATAGAGCATCCCGATATAGATGAGCCCATAAAAGTGTTTTTACACAGAGATATTATCAACTTATTTGGATTATACTTTGTTGTTGCCGAAAGAAAGGACTGCGAGGAGTTTATTCTCGGTGACTGCTACCCCGTTGTCGTAACGGGAGATTTTATGAATTTGCATCTCTATTCAGTTTATCCCATATCACCTGACAGAGTTGTTCTTATGTTCAGCAGGGGAGCAGAGGGTACACCACGCAATGTTGTGGGCTTCAGGCCCTGCGTTTTAAGACCTCCGAAGATGAACGATGACGGCACCTATACAATCGGTGTAAGAAGGTTATACGCTGAAGAGATCAGAAAAATCAATTCTATGATATTTAAAGAGGCCGAAGAAGGTATTATATACAGCACGCCGATAACAACAAAAACGACAGACAACCACTAACGGAAAGTCTGTCGCTTGTTTTTTATTTTATCATTTTTCGTGCGGAATAAAAACAGAAATTTTTATCCGTTTTTATCGCGAGTAACTACTGACTACTGACTACTGGCTACTTGTTCTCAGAACTTTCCGAACTTATCGAACAGCACCGGCATCCAGAGACCTGCCTGAACAGTTCTGTGGTCGAAGCCGCTCTGCTTGGGCTCCTTTGTCTCAACCCAGTCGGAGAAGCAGTTTCTGTCTTTGGTGTCTGCAAGATAGTCGCAGATGCACTTTGAAAGAAGACCGATGTTTTCCTTCGTTTCGTCAAGGCAGGCTGCCCAGAGCTCCCAGTCAGTCTTTGTGAAGGTGCGGCGATAGTCAAGGGGAGTACCGTAGGTGTTCATTTCAATGCGGTATTTCTCACTTTCTGCCTTGTAGATAGCCTTGTCGAAGAGGTTGAAGTCGAAGAGAATATCCCAAACGAGGTTATACTTAAGGCTCCAGGACTCCTTGTTATCCACGCTGAAGGGAAGGAAGTCTGTACCCTTTCCGCATACATCAACAAGCTCATCGGCATATTCTTTTGCCTTTTCCATATAAGTGTTTTCCTCACCGAGAAGCTCTGCAATCTTGCTGTAAGCAGCAATACCCATAATTGCCTTGATAGCAAGGTTTACGTTCTTTTTGCTGTGACCTGCGAAGTCGTCGGTGCAAAGCTGATTGTCGAGCACAACGCCCTTCATAATGAGGTAATCTGCCCACTTTTTAAGTGTTGCGGCATTTTCCTTAAGGAATTCAACATCGTCGGAAACTCTGTAGTATGCATATGAGAGAAGAATCATATTTCCGCATTCCTCAACGGGCATCTGAAACTGAGGCATATACATACCGAAGCGGTTACTCTTATATACTTTTCTGTAGGTATATGAGTGGGGAAGAAGGTGGTTATGCACGTTAAGCGCATAAACCTGACCGTTTGCAATGGGGTATCTTCCTATATCGTGAGGAGCAAAGTCTGCAACCCAGATAGGCATATTAGCAAACTCAAAAATACCTACAAGCATAGCCTTCACAAGCTCGGGAGTATAAATGAGATACATAGGCATAGCCGGGTATGAAACGTCAACTGTGTTGATACATCCGTTTGAATGACATTCCTTTGACATATAAAGAAGCTGTCCCTTGCTGTTTCTTACAAGCTTATGAGCTGCAAGCACCTGTCTTGCGGCGGCGGTAAGGATGCTCTGATAATCCTTACCGAATTTTTCACTGTCCTTGAGGATAGTCTCCTGCTGAGCGATGAGCTTAGTGAGTATATCCTCTCTGTTGTCAAGGCAGTACTTCATACCCTCATCAATGCTCTTGAATTTCTCTGTCCAGAGTCCCTTGAGCTTCTCACCGAAATACTCAATGGAGTAAATATCGTCATAGCCGATAACCGTAGTGAAAGAGAGCTTGTCACCGTAAACAGTACGGCTCTTTGTGGTGATACCCTCTTTACACGCCGAGCACTCGCCGCCCATAAAGGCATAATAGCCCCAATCGGCAGAAAATTCGTCACCTGAGTTGTTAAGAGGCTTCTGGTCGGTACAGCCCATCTTTACAAGACGGGTGTTTTGGAAGGAATCGGTGTATTTGGTGATCTGTTTTTTCTTATTGTTATAGCAAAGCTCGTTAAAGGCCTTGAAGCTGATATTTATTGAATGCTCCTTGCCGTCGAGAGCTTCAACCTCAGCTTCAAGAAAAGCCACGGGAAGACTCAGAAGATGAAGGTCACTGAAAAGGAAGGGTGACCAGGTGCGGAATCTGAGACGGACGGAGTTATTTTCAAAGGTATAGGTGCTTACGTAAGGCTCAATTATCTCTGATACCTGAAAAAGAGCGGTACCTTCACCGTTGCCGAGAAAGCGGAAAAGCTCTGAGTCGAAATTGAGAGTGCCTTCTATGCGTTTTCTCTGACCGTACCACTGCTTTGTATTCTCGGCTGTGAGATGCTCAGCCTTGGACCAGATACTGAAGTGAGGGTCAACGGTTACTATGGGATATGCGGGTAATAACATAACAATTCCTCCGGATTATTTCATTAGAATAAGGATATCACGATTAGCCGTTTATGTCAACTTATATAATTTGTAATTTAGAAAATAGCTATGTAAAAAAGAACAAAAAATTATGCTTGTTAAGGGCGGTTTTATTCAATAGGTTAAAAAAATGTAAGCATGATTGACTTTGATAAATGACTTTGGTATAATTGGCGGGTCGTGTTGAAAAATGTCGGATTTTTATTTTGACATAAGAATAAAACGGAGGTTTACGGAGATTTCCGTAGTAGCTGGTATGGATATTGTATCAATTGACTTTGCCGCGTTGTGGATAATAACCGCAATAGTATACTTTGTTTTTCCCTTGAAGCACCGTTGGCTTGTGCTTCTTGCCTCGAGCATCTTTTTCTATGTAAAATCAGGCCTTATCGGCACTTCGGTTATGCTTGGTGCCTGCCTTGTTGTATGGTATGTGGCTCTTAAGCTTGATAAAAAGATTGAAGAAAACAAGCTTTATTTGAGTGAGCATCCGGATATTTCAAAGGATGAAAAAAAGAAGCTTAAAGCGGCTCTGCAAAAGGATAAAAGAAAGGTTCTTTCTCTCGGTCTTGTTCTTTGCTTTGCCTGCCTTTTCTTCTTCAAATATCTGAATACCTTACTCGGTCATACCTTTGACCTGCTCAGCTTTATTGGGCTTGATATGAATGCTCCGTATATAAATATGTATATGCCCTTGGGTATTTCCTTCTATACCCTTCAGGCTACAAGCTATATTATTGACGTTTACAGAGGAAAGGTACGTGCTGAGAAAAATCCTCTCAAGGTTGCACTTTTCGTTTCCTTCTTCCCGCAAATGGTACAGGGCCCGATAGGTCGCTTTGATCATATGGCACCTCAGCTTTTTGAGGGCAACCGATTCAACGAGAAAAATTTCAAATACGGCCTTGAACTTATGCTTTGGGGTCTTCTCAAGAAGCTCACTCTTGCCGAATACGCAGGCGTTATTGCCAACGAGGTCTTCAACGGCTATGAGAAGTACAGCGGCTTTGTTATTCTTGTCGGTGCAATAGCCTACGGTCTGCAGGTTTATGCCGATTTCTCAGGCGGTATGGATCTTATCCGCGGCGTAGCTCAGGTTTTCGGCATAGAGATGGCGATAAACTTCGAGCGTCCTTATTTTGCCCGCTCCGTTTCGGAGTTCTGGCGCCGCTGGCATATCACTCTCGGCGCATGGATGAGAGACTACGTGTTCTATCCCTTGTCTCTTTCAAAGAAATTTGCCGCTATGGGTAAAAAGACGAGAAAGATTTTCGGCAACACGGTAGGAAAGCTGCTGCCCACCTTCCTCGCATCGTTTATTGCCTTTATGCTTGTAGGTATATGGCACGGCTCCAATATGAAGTATGTAGGCTACGGCTTATGGAACAGCGTTATTATTTCAGGCAGTATTTTGCTTGAGCCGTTGTACAGAAAGGTGCTTGCGAAGCTTCACATAAAGGAAGATAATGTTCTCTGGAAGCTTTTTCAGATTTTACGTACCTTTATGCTTGTAAGCATCGGCAGAATCTTCTCCCGTGCGGACAACCTTACAGTGGCTCTCAGTATGATAAAGAGAATGTTCACAGACTTCAATCCCGAGGTGCTGGTTGACGGAACTCTCCTTGAGCTCGGACTTATGCTCAGAGCGATACTGATTCTTCTCTTTACCGCTGCAATACTCTTTGTTGTAAGCGTTCTTCAGGAAAGGGGAGTAAAGATAAGAGAAACTCTTGAAAAGGGTCCTCTTATACTTCAGCTTCTTCTTATATCACTTGCTATATGCTTTATTCTCGTCTTTGGCGCGTACGGCTCAGACTTTGTTTATCAGCAATTCTAAGGAGGTAACGGAAATGAAAAATAGATTATGGTTTCAGTTAATAGCTCTTGCTCTTGTTTTTGCATTTACCTTTTCCGGCGTAGTTGTTGCTCTTCAGACACCTGAGGTTATGGAGGTTATGAATATCAACACCGTTGAGTCAGTACCTGCGGGAACTATCGACGGTATAGTATTAGGCCCGAGTACCGTTACTGCGGCGTGGGTAAGTGCGGTAGGCTTCAGCAAGTATGGTGTTGCCGCTTATCATATGGGTACTGCTATGCAGCCCTTTGCGGCAATTTACCCTTATGTTGAATATATAAAGCAGAATCACGACCTTAAGTATATCGTGTTTGACATTCACTCGCTCAGAAGAGAGAATCTTGTGTCAAGCGTAAACCGTTCAAATCTTGTCGGTGCGTGTACTGCTATGTGCTCCGTTGAGGCAAAGTTCAAAACCTTCAACAGTCTTCTCGGTTATGCTGAAAGAATATACGATTACTACGGTGAGCCCGAAAGCGGAAAGGTCAATGTGCTTGACCCCTCAATATATGTAAGACTTCTCGATATACACGGCGGATGGATTGACGGCTTTGCTGATGCGGACAGAACAGTAGGTCTTATGGATGACTATCTCGGCGCACACAAGTCAAACTCCGCATTTGATATTGAGGATATGACTCCTCTTATGCCCAATCTTGATTTTGAGGGTGATATCTTCATTGACGATTTCCAGAAGGCAGAGCTTGAAAGAGTTTTTGAATTCTGCGACAGTGAAGGCATCAAGGTAGTATTTATCAGCATTCCCTCTCTCAGAAATCTTGAAATTCAGCAGGAGCTTACCACTCTTCTCAAATACTGTGCAGACAGAGGCTATGACACAATAGACTTCGGTTCAAGAGAAATGTTTGAAGAGGCAGGAGTTGACCCCACAACAGACTTTTATGATAACGGTCATATGAACCTTTCGGGCGGCGAGAAAATGACCGATTACGTATGCCGCTTCCTTGTGGAAAACGGATATTCTACCGTAGACCACAGAGGAGACGAAGCCTATGAGATGTGGGCAACGGCATCGGAAAACTATTATATTATGAGAACTGAAGGCTGGCAGAGAGCCAACGAAAAGAGAGAAGAGGAAGAAGACAGTCACGAATAAAAATAACTGCAAGGATTTTAACGTCCTTGCAGTTTTTTTATCTTTTTACATATTTCTGCGGGTCAACCTTCGAGCCGTTGACTAAAACCTCGAAGTGGAGATGGGGTCCCGTTGAGTTGCCCGTAGAACCTATTTTTCCTATTTGCTGACCCTTTGATACCTTCTGACCGACATAGACGTTTAAAGAGCCCGGTTGCATATGAGCGTATCTCGTTTTGATGCCGTTGCCGTGATTGATAAGCACCATATGACCGTAGCCGCTGTAGCTCTTCTGCACCTTCTCAACGGTACCTGAGGCAGCCGCAACAACGGGGATACCCGATGAGCTCTGACCGCCGACAACGATGTCTATACCGCCGTGGAAGGACCAGCCTGAAATGCTTGCGCTTCTGTAGCCGTAGGGCGAGGAGATTCTGTAAGCACCTCTTGTGGGCCATGTCCAGCCTGATGAGGAGCTGGTATAGGTTTTTGTGCCGATGAGAACAATCTTATTGACGGGCTTCTTCACGGTTTTTTCCGAAATTACCGTTGTGTATGAAATCTCTCCGTCAATATAGGTTACAAGCTCGGTTACCTCCTTCTTACCGTTTGCACCCTCCTGAGAGGTCTTTTTGGTACCCTTGGCAAGTGATGAGCTGTTTTTCTCTATGGTTTCATAGGGGATTTCCTTGGTGGTAACTCTTGTTCTCATTACCTTGACACGGACATAATTTACCTGACGTGAAACAAGAAGCTTTACCTCCTTGGGCGGCTGCACCTCTGTTTCGGGCTCTTCTTCACCTGACGCTTCGGGATTTTCCGTGTCAGTTACTTTAAAGGATGCCTCAAGTGTATCAAAGTCAACGTCGGGATTGAGAACCTTGAGCTCGCTTAGTGTAAGACCGTACTTTTTCCTTACTGCCTGAACAGTGTCTTTTTCGGTGAAGGTGTAATAAACCGCTTCAGCCTTAGGGTTTGAAAGAAGAGTACGTAAAGCATAGGAATCGAGTAAAAGCTCGCTGTCAGCAGGATAAAGACCTGATACATATTCTATTTCTTCAACGAAGGCAACCGTAGCAGAGGATTCAACCTTCTTTTTGTATGGCTCTAAAAGATATTCGAAAACTGTTATTGCATCAGATTCGTTTTTTACCGCACAAAGGAATTCACCGTCAATATAGATACCGCAGGCTCTTATATAATCTGTATCCGAGGAGGCGATAAGATTTTCACTTATCATTCTCGGATTACTCAGCTCATTAAGCGGAACATAAGCAGTCTTATATACGGGCTCGGTAGAAAGAGTGTTGCTTCCGGCGTCGGAAATAAGCAGAAGGGCATCCTGCTTAGCTTCTTCAAAAACCTCTTTGTTTTCAATATATCCGAGGCTTTGTCCGTTGAAGTAAACCTCAAGTGCAAAAATCCGGCTGTTGTTGAGAGAATAGATGTTATATACGGCAAAAATCGCTATAAGAGGAAAGGCGATATTCACTACCGTTTTTAAAAGGCGTTTTTCACTGAAAATGTAGCTGAAAAAAGCTCTTATATAGTGCGGACGGTGAGATTTGCCGTCTTTATTCTTTTCTTCGGCTCTTTTCCGAGCCATTTCTTTGATTCTGCCCGAGGGAGAAGACTGTCTGTTTCTTAGTGACTGAGCAGTTTCCTTTACCTGAGAGCGGATAAGCTTCAGCCACAGCCTGAGCGGAAGAAGTAAAAGGGACAGGGGCTTTTTAACGAGCCAACGGATCAGAGCTATAGTGCTGTCACCCGTAAGGAAGATAAGATTTATAAGAGCGGTGAAAAGCCTTACAATAAGCGGCTTTTTTCGCTTTTTTACGGGGAGAGGAGCTTTTTCTTCCGATTCACCGGAAGACATTTCTTCTTCGCTTTTTGCCTCTATGGGCAGGATTATTTCAAGGGTTTCCGATTCTGTAAACTGCGGATACTGAATATCATCCTCAAAATATGCATCGTCAAGCCTGAAGGTTATTGTGTTATCCGTTGCCTCCCGGATTTCTTCATTTGCTTTGCTTTCTTCCATTCGCTCACCTGCCTTTCTTCAAAAAACAGCGGGGTCTATTATACCATAAAAGCATAGCTTTTGCAACTTTTCTTATTTTGTGGGATAAGAGAGCATATTATCAGTCCAGTTTTCGAGAATATCGCACATAAAAGCACTTTCCTGCTTCGCTCCGAAAAGGTCATGGTCGAGATAGTTTCCGCATTCCTTTGCGGAAACGCCGGGGATCTCTCCTTCAAAATCAGCGCAGAAGCGAAGAGCTTTTTTGGTAAGCTCAACTGCATCCTTAGCGGAAAGAGTATCTGTTGTGATAAAATAGAAGCCTGTTCTGCAACCCATAGGTCCGAAATAGATAATTTTATCAGATACATCACTGTTTCTTACGAAGGTTGCAAAAAGGTGTTCAAGGGTATGGATTGCACCGTTAGTCATCACGCTTTCTATATTCGGTCTGCGGAAGCGTATGTCATAGGTAACGGTATTGGCATCCTTTCTTGAAAGATACATTCCCTTAGGAAGTATAGTGTGATCGATTGTGAAGCTTGCAATTTTTTCCATGCTTAAAATCCTTTCTAATTCAAAGATAAATGTTTTTCTTTAGAGAAAAGTCTGTCGACTGCAGCTGCAAGAGGACGGCATTCCTCGGAAGAAAGAAGCGGGTCCTTTGCGAGAATCATATCACAGGCTTTTTTTGATTGACGTACTATATCCATATTTCCCGTAAGGTCAGCTATTCTCAGGTCGGGCAGACCGTGCTGGCGGGAGCCGAAAAAGTCACCGGGACCTCTTATTTTCAGATCCTCGTCGGCTATGAGAAAGCCGCTGTTTGTTTTGCACATAATTGAAAGACGTTCTTTTGTTTCCTCTGAACCGTTGTCGGTTATGAGGATGCAGTAGGATTTCTCCTTGCCTCTGCCTACTCTGCCTCTGAGCTGATGAAGCTGAGAAAGACCGAAGCGGTCTGCGTCTTCTATTACCATTATTACCGAATTCGGCACGTCAACACCAACCTCAATAACGGTTGTTGAAACAAGAAGCTGAATTTCGCCTCTGAGAAAGTCAGACATTGTCTTTTCTTTGTCCTTGGCCTTCATTTTGCCGTGGAGCAGTCCTACCTTATAATCACTGAATTCATTTTTACACAGCTTTTCATAATATTCGGTTGCGCTGGTTATTTCGTACTCCTCGTTTTCCTCAACGGCGGGGCAGACGATATAAGCCTGAAGGCCCATATCAATATGCTTTTTTATGAAATTATAAATTCTCGGGCGGTAGGAGGTGTCCACACAGTAGGTGGAGATTTTCTGTCGGTCCTTGGGAAGCTCGTCTATAACCGTAAGGTCAAGGTCGCCGTAAATGATAAGCGAAAGCGTACGGGGGATAGGCGTTGCACTCATAACCAGCGTATGCGGGTTAGCTCCCTTGAAAATGAGTGTGCCTCTCTGAGAAACACCGAAGCGGTGCTGCTCATCGGTAACTGCAAGACCGAGACAGGAAAACTCAACATCGTCGCTTAAAAGTGCGTGAGTACCGACAGCGATGGATATCTCACCGCTTCTGAGCTTTTCCTTTATTTTACGCTTGTTTGCGGCAGTTACCGAGCCGGTGAGAAGAGCGATTTCTATACCGCTTCCCTCAAGAAGAGCCGAAAGAGAATCATAATGCTGCCTTGCAAGAATTTCCGTAGGTGCCATAAATGCACTCTGAAAGCCGTTTTTTGCCGCTACGTATAAAAGGCAGGCGGCAACTGCGGTTTTACCGCTTCCTACATCACCCTGAATGAGTCTGTTCATAGCTCTGCCGCTTTTCATATCCTTCAAGGCATCGTTGATGGCTCTTTTCTGAGCAGAGGTCAGCTCAAAGGGAAGCTTCTTTATAAATTCCTCAGAAACATCCTCGGTAACAGTAAAGACGGTAGTTTTCCTTGTGGCATTTTTCAGCCTTTTCATACCGAGCTGAAGAGTGAGAAGCTCTTCAAAAATAAACCTGTGCCTTGCAATTTCTATATCGTTACTGCAAGAGGGGAAATGTATATTTTTAATCGCGAACTGCTGATGGCAGAGGCGAAAATTATGTCTTATTTCGTCGGGGATAATATCCTCGGGTGCTTTTGTGTTATATAAGCTTGCGGCGTTTGACATAATACGCTGAAGAATGCCCGAGGTCAGTGTGGAAATACGTGGATATACGGGTCTTACGGGGCAGTCGCTTTCAGGAGTTTCTATAATCGGATTTGACATTTCAAACGAGCCGTGTGAAGCGGTTACCTTGCCGTAAAAAATGTATTCCTTGCCCGTCTCGAGAGCCTCGGCAAGATAGGCGTTGTTGAAAATAGTGATGTTTACACCTGCAGTGCCGTCTGTGACCATTGTTTTATAAATGGTCATATTTTTTCTTATGGTGTGCTTTACCGGAGTGTAGCCTACAATGGCACTGAAGCAGCACACTCTGTCGGGAATGATTTCATTTATAGGTGTGAGAGCTGAAAAATCAATATAATTGCGGGGAAAGAAATGAAGAAGGTCATAAAGGGTAAAAATACCCTGCTTATTAAGAAGCTGAGCTCTTTTTTCGCCGACACCCTTAATATATTTTACCGGTGTATTCATTTTCTTCCCTCCTTTTTTAAAAAAATGCAGAATGCAGAATGCAGAATGCAAAATTGTGGTCGCAACCGACCGTGTGTAAAACATTAAGTTATTACCTGCGTAAGGTAGGTTTTATGAAACAATAAGAGATTTAATAAAAGTGAAATTCCAACAAATTCCCGCAGGGAATTCTCCCTGACTACTCGTCATCTGCGGACGGCCAACGGCGCACCTGTCACATATTTACTCCACCGTTCTCCATGTGCTTGCGTTAAGAAACGGCTCGTATTCTGTTATGTCGCCCTCAAAGGTGAATTCTCTTGAGAAGTAAGCCACACCGTCACGGTAGCACAGAGGGATAAAGGGCTTATAGGTGTCAAAAACCTGAACAAAG
>JAZULG010000233.1:0-43642 GCA_045603005.1 Acutalibacteraceae bacterium | reverse complement strand
CACAATACCACCTTAGGTAATCTAGGGTGGTACAATACTTTGCCTTAATAGCTCAGTCGGTAGAGCACGCGGCTGTTAACCGCGGTGTCACAGGTTCGAGTCCTGTTTGAGGCGCCAAATTTAAAAGGACATCTTCGGATGTCCTTTTAAATTTTACATTTCAAGTAGAAATCAAATATGTTACTTCATGGTTGACAGCCGCGTCGCGAGCTGTTAATCCGGTGTCACAGGTAGGTAGGAGCGGTAGTGAATCGATGTCCGGTGGACATCGAGAGCCGCGAATGGCCGAAGCGCGTAGGTCGCGCAAGATCCGAGTCCTGTTTGAGGCGCCAAATTTAAAAGGACATCTTCGGATGTCCTTTTAAATTTTACATTTCAAGTAGAAATCAAATATGTAACTTCATGGTTGACAGCCGCGTCGCGAGCTGTTAATTCGGTGTCACAGGTGGGTAGGAGCGGTAGTGAATGATAGTCAAGCTTTATATCTTAATTTTTAAAGTTTGTTGTTTTATCATTTTTAGTAAACCGTCAGTCGGTTTACTTCTTTTATTATTGTTGCTATAATGATATCACAAGGAGGGATTGTATGGATGCGAAGAAAACAGGTTCGTTTATTTTTGAAAGAAGAAAAGAATTAAATATAACACAAAAGGAATTAGCCGAAAAGTTATATATAACAGATAAAGCTATAAGTAAGTGGGAAAGAGGTTTGTCTTTTCCGGATATTTCAGTATTGATTCCTCTTTCGGATATTTTGAAGGTCAGTTTATATGATTTGTTGACGGGAGGGTATAATGATGAACAAAAATGATGCTGATAAAGTTTTACGAGAAACAATAGAGTATGCAAATCAAAAAATAAGAAGGATAAAGAAAAAATTCAGAATATGGTTGGGCCTTGTTTTTATATGTATGTTGTTATGTATGCTTTTGCTTATTCGTGATGCTGCTTATCCCCGACAATTCTACACAACAAATATAAGTGATTATGGAATGTATGTCGGGAACTACGACAATGATTTTCCTGAAGAATTTATAAGCTCATTTTTTCCTGAAGAAATTGAAGAAAATTTTTTTAATGTAAAATACTCATATAAAGCTCAAAAAGGTGACTCATATGCCTTTGAAGCATATCTGGAGTTTCAAATAGTAAACAAGGAGGAATTTCAATCGTATATTTCTGATAAAATTGGAAATTCCGCTGTGAATTTCAAATACGATTCGGATTTCAAGGAATATGTACTTTCTGATGACTTTCAGCTTAACGATGAAGGAAGTAAAAGTATCCGAGGCGCGAAAATAGGAAAAATTCTTTATTCCGAAAAGGATCAACGGATTATATATGTTGCTATCGGTGTATATGACGGCGGCATGGTAACTACCGACTTCTTGTGCAAATATTTTGATAGGTTTGCTATAGATCCTATAAAATACGATGACTTAAATTAAGAGGACGATACTTTTACAATTAATAAGGATCGAAAATTAAAGCGATAACTCCAGAAAAGAAGCCTACTCCCTCGGCCTTTGACGAAGGCTTTCTTTGTGAAAATAGTTGGTGTCACAGGTCAGAGTTGCAACTTCATTGCCTTGACAGCTTTTTTTGAGTTTGTTATACTATTTCGGAGGTGCTTTATATGAATATAAATGAATTCTATTATTTGTTGCAGGAATACACGCTTGACAATGAAAACTATAAAAAATGGCGTGAAATACATGGAAAGGCATTCGGTAAAGTGTTTTTGTCTGCATTTGATGAGTCAACGGAAGCTCAGATACACCTTACTGCTGCTTTGATAAAAATATCCAAGCGTGATTTTTATGGCGGACTTTCAACACTTCTGATGCTTGAAGAACTTTGCTTTAATGATTTTGATAACTTTGCACTTTCCTATTTTACAGGACTTTGTTATGAGTTTCTTGAAAATGAGGAAGGAATGAATAAATACTATGATAAAATGCTTGAATATGATTATGATTTTAAGTTTATCATAGGCTTTCATCCTTATTATCGTACTGCAAAATTTTCACAGAGAAAATCAGAGAGCACCAAGGCGTTACATTATTATAATAAGGCTCTTGCGTTATATAATGAAAACGAGAAAGATACTGTAAAGCTCGAAAATATGGGTCAAATCTATTATGATATGGGCACAGTATATTTATCCTGTCAGAATTATGAGCAATCTCGTGAGTGTCTTGATAAATCCTTTAAATATAGTCCGGCAGATAATCCTCAAAGAAATTACGTAATGGCTATTTTGTGCGCTTCTGAAGGAAAAACAGATGAGGCAACAAAAATAGTAAAAGGTTTGCCTGATTTTTTAAAGGAAGCTTGTGAACGGATAATTGCAGAGTTATAAGTAAAAACGAAAAATAAAAATCAAACGGCTTTATCTTAAAATATTTATGGGGTGATAAACTTGAAAACTAAAGAAATGGATAAACTTATAAAACATTTTGATACTTATTTTGAGCAGGATGATTCAACTGTACTTCATCCTATAGTTGATGACGGATTGCATATTGACGTACTGATGTATAAGCCTAACGAAAAGTATCCCTTCTGGAAGCTTGTGACTATGGGTGCAAGCGATTATAAAATGCCGCCCAGACAAAATACCGTCAGTCAATATAACGAATATATTATGTTTATTGATTCAGAGGTTGACCTCGAGGATAAGGATGTCCTGATCTGGTACTATAGCAAATTACTCACAGTTGCAACTTATGCCTATTTCAATAAAATACATATTACCTATGCTCACAGCTTCGAATGGGAGAATGAGGATCCTGATGATGAAATGGTTGCAGCTTTTATTGAATTTCCTCAGATTATTGCTACTCCCGCTATCCTTAAATGTAAGCTTGGGCTGACAAAAACAGTGGCTTGTCTGCAGGTAGTACTTCTTAACGGAGATGAACTGGAAAAGCTTATGCAAATCGGTCCGAGGGCTTTCAGTGAATACCTTTATCCTGATAATGAGCCGACAGCACATTTTCTTACAGAAAGACACAGAAGCGAGAAGTTTTGATTTTTTAAGGCTGTCAATCCGTCCTATAAACACAAAAATACAGATACCCTTTTGGGCGGCACTTCATAAGGAAGTTAAGGTTTTTATTGGCTCTTTTCCGCTTAAACATTACGAAAAACTCCCGAAATACGCGAGTATTACAGGAGTTTTATCATTTCCTTTAAACGAAAAATATCTCAATAAAAACTGCTTAGCACCTTAAAATTCAGATAGTTTTGATGCAGAACAAGGCGAAAAGCGCAGAAATCCTTGCCGGATTTCGAGCATTTTTAACACAGTTATGCTCAAAAATAGCGAATTTTAAGGCTTAACTTCCTTATGAAGTGCCGCCCTTAGGTGTCTGTATTTTTTATATTCCACATAGAATTAAAAGTTGCACTTTACAGTTAACAGGCAGTATGTATAGTTGCCGAAACGATTGCTCATCTATGTCATATTGACAAAAGATAAATATAATGCTATTATTGATTTACAAACTCAGAAGATTTGTAACACTAACATCGGTCTTCTGATTTATTTTATTTGTAAAGGGGAAATTAAAATGAAAAAGCTGCTTGCGGTACTGCTTACATTGATTATGATTATGACAAGCGTACCTATTGCTTTTGCGGCAGACGGTTACAAATGTAACTGTGGCTCAACTCCCATACTTTATGTAAAGGGAAGAACAAATATCTACAAGGACAGGTACGCCGAGCTTACAGATGAGAATATGGCAGAGACCAACTTCTCGGGCGGTGGAGGCTCAATTGCTGAGGCTACCTTTAATATCGTATCCTCTCTCGGCGCAGCCCTTCTTACCGATAAGTGGGACGATTACTGTGACGTTCTCTTTGAAGAGATAGTGCCGATTTACGATCAGTATAAGCTCAACAATGACGGCGAAAAGGACGAGGGAAGCAAGACCGGCATCAGCCCCGAGTGGGATGTTGATAACATTATAGAAAGATATAAAAAAGAGGGTGTCAGATACGGCCATACCGGCAGTGCAAAGGACTGGTCACAGTATATGCAGTTCCAGTACGATATGCGTCTTGATCCCTGCGAAAACGCAAAGGATCTGAAGAAGGTTATCGAGGCTATCAAGGAGCTTACCGGCCACGATAAGATTAACCTTATCTGCCGCTGCGAGGGCGGTGTTATCGTAAACGCATATTTCAATATGTATCCTGAGGAAGCAAAGCAGGATATCGAAAGCGTTGTTATGTATAACGTTATCACCAACGGTGCCGAAATCGCAGACGAGCTTTATTCAAACAAGGTGGACCTTGATGCTGATGCTATGAACCGTTTTATAAGCGGCTTCCTTGATACAAGCCCCATACTTGATTTCGTTAAGGAAACTGTCAACCTTCTGACCTATGCAGGCGTTATAGAGGGCGGGCTCGATTGGATAAAGACGATATATGATAAGATTTCTCTTAATCTTATGCCGAGACTTATACGCGAAATCTTCGGTACCTGCCCCGGCTGGTGGGGTATGGTAAGCCCAGAGGCTATTGATGATGCCAAGGCATTTGTGCTTGAAAGTGACAATGCCGACGGTAAATACGATAAGCTGATTGAAAAGATAGATACATACAATGAGTATAAGAAAAACGCAAGGGGCATTCTCGAAGAGATGCAGGCAAGCGGCATGAAGGTATACGTTATTGCGAAATACGGCGAACAGATTTATCCCGTTATTGAAAGCGCAGATCTTCTCGGTGACGGCGTAGTTTCACTTACAAGCCAGACCTTTGACGGTGCCACCACATCAAATATTGACACTACTCTTGATGCAGACTATATTGCCGCACGCAAGGAGGCAGGCTTCGGTGATTATATTTCAGCCGATGAAAAGGTTGATGCTTCAACCGCACCCTTTGCAGAGCATACATGGTATATCAAAAATCTCCCGCATCACGATTATCCCTGGAGCGTGGAGTTTATGATGTGCGATATTCTGAGTTATGACGGCTACGCAACGGTAAACGATATTGAAAAGTATCCGAGGTTTATACATTTTGAGCCGAGTGAAGGACTGATATTCGACTTCAAGGATGTTGTACCCATAGGTATTCTTACACCTCTCAGCGAGGAAAACAAGGACGATGCGGCCTTTGATACTGCAGATACATCATCAGGACTTGCCGCTCTTATAAGATTCCTCACGGCATTATTCAATTTCTTAACCTCACTTTTTAAAAAATAAACAGCAGACTACTTTAATTTAAAAAAGCACCTTTCTCCTGAAGGGTGCTTTTTTTCGCACGGAATAAAAAACATCTGCTTCACAACTTACAGAAAGGTGTGTTTTTAACTTTCCGTTCTCCCAGGTTTGCATAACCGATGTATTTATGCTACAATAGGCCCGATAAAGCAAAATACGGCGGCTGTTTTACTCTGCTGACGGTTGAATTCTCCCTATTCAACCAACAGTTCCTGTATTTTGCAGATATGACGGCCTATAATGAAGGTGAAAGGAGGACGCTTATGGACCAGATGAAGATAGGAAAATTCATCGCCGAGCGCAGAAAGAAAGCAGGGCTGACTCAGATGCAGCTGGCAGAAAAGCTGAATATTACCGACAGAGCAGTATCAAAGTGGGAAACGGGGAAATCAATGCCCGACTCTTCCATCATGCTTGAGCTTTGTGGTATTCTCAGTATCACCGTGAATGATTTATTAAGTGGGGAGGTAGTTTCAATGGAAAATTACAATAAGGAATCAGAAAAAATTCTGCTTGAAATGGTAAGACAGAAGCAGGAGGCTGACAGACGGCTGCTGCGTATGGAGATGCTTGCAGGTGTAATGGCGAGCATACCGTTGCTGATTGGTTGCGTTATAGGCTTGTGTGTACCGATGGAAGAATGGAAGCAGGCAGTTATCGTATTGTCAAGTATGATACCTCTGCTGGTGGCAATTCCGTTTTTACTTAGAGTTGAGCAGGTTGCAGGCTTCTACGAATGCAGACACTGTCACCACCGTTACGTGCCAAAGTACAAATCCGTATTTATAGCACCCCATATGGGCAGAACAAGATATATGAAGTGTCCCGAATGCGGAAAACGGACATGGCAAAGGAAGGTTATCAGTAAGGAGTAAGAGTGTTTGGTTTTATTCTTAACAGTCGCCACCTGATGACAGCAGTACTGTAATAAATTCACCTAAAAAATATACTATATAATGTAGTATACAAAAATCAGTAAAAAAGGACAGATATCCTGACGGATATCTGTCCTTTTTTACTTTCAGCTATCGGTCGAACTTAAAGATTTGGCTAATACAGAAATTAGTATAACCTATGAATAAAAATTAAAAAAAGTGTGCAGATTTTGTTGCAATTTGTCAAAATGTGTATTATACTTTAGAATTAGAGTTACAATCTGTAATTTTAACTATTTTTGCTCAAAAACGTTGCAGATATTAAACATCATGAAAATGTGGTGAAGATTTTGATATGGATTATTTGTGCACTGACAGTACTGATGCTGGTTTTTGTCGGTGCGAAGCTGTACTTCAGCAAAAAGAAGACGGCTTCCCTGAGTGTACTTTCGCTGGGATGCTTCTTCGCCGCGGCGTACACTGCATATATGCCGTCTTTCCTGAGCGAACACGGTATTTTACCTGGCTTAATAGGTGATTTCATACACACTCTGCGGATTATAACAATTGATGCTGATATTACCCAGTTTTACGATGCAATTTTCTCCGGTATAGATAACCGTATTTTTGCACAGGTCTATATAGCGATGCTGGGAGTTGTACATATTTCCTTACCTATGCTGTCAGCTGTTACGGCGATTACCGTACTGCTTCGCTATTTCTCTTCTATGCAGATGTATTTTTCGGGAAAGAGAAAATGTCCGATGTTCATTTTCTCACAGGTGAACGAAGAATCAATTCACCTTGCGAAAAGTCTTGCAAAAATCAAATGCGACATTGTCTTTGCGGGTAGCAGCTCAGACTCTCTTAACAGTAAAATTGAATGTAAACACCCGATTATTTTCAAAGAGGAAGAAATTTCAGAGCTTGCGGTTAAAACCAAAAAAGGGAAGAATATTTACTTTTTCTGTATTTCCGAAGACGAGGATACCTCTCTCGGATATACACTGCGCATAATTGACCGCTATGCCTCGCTGAGCGAAGAAGAGCAGGAGTACGTCCATATTTATCAGTTTTCAAAGCACGAGGATTTTGCAATCTTTGTCGACTCCTCTGATAAGGGTGCTCTGGACGTACAGTGCATCAATGAATATGAGATGCTTGTCTACAATCTTCTCGATAAGCATCCGCTTATGAAATACAGCCGCTCGGGTGCCCATGTTTTGTTACACGGTCTTTCCGAACTGAATATTGTTGCACTGAAGGCTATCGCTTGGTGCGGTCAGATGAGCGGATTTTCTCTTCGCATTTCCGTTGTCGGAAAAGGAATAGGTGAGTGCGTTGATGATCTTCGGCTGAATGTACCCGGGCTTTTTACGGAAAGATATGATATACGGTTTTACGATTGCAAAACCGAAAAAGAGATTGTTGATGTTATTGCTGAGAAATGCTCCGATGCAAATTATATCATCGTCGGGGAAGCCTCAGACAACGAAACAATGAAACTCGGTATTTCCCTCAGACGTCTGTTTTACAGAAAGGATAAGGATTTCAGTGCGTGTCCGCCGATTTTCTGTTACATAAATGATCCTTCGAAATTCAGCCTTATAAAGGAGCTGTCCACGGCTGAGTCCAATCCGAAAAGAAAGGTAAATTATGACCTGACCCCCTTCGGAAGTCTTGATGAGGTTTATACCTACGAAACACTCGTTAATTCGAAGCTTGAGAGTATTGCAAAAAATGTCCATCTTGCATATGAGGAGATTTTCTCTGACGGTGAGATTGATGTTAAGGGTGCTCTTAAGAGGTATAACATTTTTGAGGTCAACAAACGCTCCAACAGAGCCGCCGCACTTCATATCCGCTATAAGCTGAACATGTTGGGCCTTGATTATGCAGAGACTGTAGAAGAGGGCACTCAGACAGTACAGCTCAAGGACGCTTACACAGAGGAAGCACTCGAAAATATGTCAATTGCCGAGCATAATCGCTGGATGGCTTTTCTTGAAACGGAGGGGTGGATACCCTCTGAAAAGGAAGAGGTTGACTCTTACCGCAACAGCGGCATAAGCAGAGGCAGACACAACTGTCCCATACTTAAAATGCATCCTTATATCTGTGAGTACGAAAAGCTGAAGGAGCTTTCAATTGAGCTGGAGGGCAAGGATACCACAATATACGATAGGGAACTGATTGTAAGAATACCTGACATTCTCGGTGACAAGTGGAATGTCAGCGATAAAAAGTATGAAATTATTAAATTAGTTTAAAAAAAGATTTTTATCTGTGCATAAAAAAATCGAAGTTGCAGAGATAAAACAGCAGACAAAAAGGAGAGGATATAAAGTGAAGAAAAGATTAAGTTTACTCCTGGCGGTGCTTCTGCTTCTCAGCTGTATGTTGACAGTCGCACCTGCCGCTCAGGCTGAAAAGGCTACTGAAAAACGAGCTATCGCAATTGTTTTCGATAACTCAGGCTCGATGTACTGGAACGAAAACAAGGCATGGTGCCGTGCAACCTATGCTATGGAGGTTTTCGCTTCTATGCTCAATGAGGGTGACATACTGCAGATTTATCCTATGAATCCCTGCACAATAGGTGAAAACGGTACAGAAGTTTATTCGATGGAAAATCCCCTGCAGATTACAAATGCAACAGATGCTTCAATAATTCGCGAAAACTTTATTGCAGTTAATGGCGGTACTCCTATTGAAAGTATCGACGCTGCTGCGGAAGGCTTAAAGGATGTACCAAATATAAAGGATGAATATAAGTATCTTATCATCGTTACTGACGGCGCGACTTTTCACGAAAAAAATGTAGATCTTGGTGATAAAACAAAAGAAGAACTTGATAAAAAAATCAAGAAATATGCCGGTGACGGAATGACTGTGATGTACCTCGGTATGGATACTGTGAATCCCAACGGAAGTATTACACACGCGTGCAATCCGGAACCGGAAATAGCTGACCCTAAATATTATGTTGAAAAAATCGCCGCAGAAAGCTCGGATGTGCTTTCTGCACTTACAGAAATGTGTAATATAATTTTCGGTAGAGACACGTTGCCTGAAAATCATTTAAAAAACAAAAGAACGATAAATCTTGATGTTTCTACAGAAAAACTGATTGTTTTTGTTCAGGGTACAAATATTGAAAATCTGAAGGTTACCGGAAGCGGTATCGGCAAGATGGTCGGTAGTGCGCAGCAGGTTAAATATTCTGACAAAGGTGCAGATATTACGTATCAAGGAAAAGTTTGGAATATAGTAGCAGACCCGGAACTTCAGGGTATGATGGTTACCTATGAAAAATCCGGCAAGGGTACGTTTAATATCGAATACACCGGTACAGCATCAAGTGTAGAGGTTTATTACGAGCCTGATGTAGAGATGGTTTTCAAGTTTACCGATTCCGAGGGAAACTTAGTTAATCCTAATGAGCTTTATGAGGGCGACTATACATTAGAGTACGGAATGATCGACGGAAAAGACAGAGATAAGTATGCGGCAGGTGAACCTGTTGAGTATATTTCCTCAGATCTGCTCGGTTCATGTACCTACAGTGGTAGCTACACTCACAATAAAGAAAAGAAAACATTCAGTGATACAGGCTTCAGCGGCAGTGAAAAGATTTTTCTTAAAAAAGGAGACACCTTCGAGGCTGACCTTGAGGTTGAATATCTCAGCGGATACAGAATCTATAAGAGCTCAAAGGACTTCGGTTGGCCCGAGGGCGGTATAACAGTTGCTCCTAAGCCTATAGCGGGCTATAAGCTTGAAATCACAGGTGGTGACAGTTCATATCCCTTACAGCAGCTCGAAGCGGGTAAGCCCTATAAGGCGGTTGTTTATTATGAAGATAAGCCTCTTACAGGTGAAGAGCTTTCAAAGGTAAGACTTGATTTTAATGAGGAAAATTCTAACGCAGCTATTGAAGCAACATGCAAAGAGGATCATTGGGAACTCAAGTTACATCACAAAGATCCCTTAGCACCTCAGAATACAAAGTGCGGTGAGTGTACGGTTAAAATTACTGCATACTATACTCCGCCTAAAAGTGACGAGGCTAAAAAATCTACCAACCTCACCTACAACATCAAGGACGACTTTGCAACACTCGGCGCTGAGCTTGTTGTTCCCGAGGATTACATAGTTATCAATGAGCTTGAGGATAGTGAGGAGATCACCGTAAAACTCACTCTGAACGGTGCACCCGTAAGCGCCAAGGATTTTGCTGCGGTAACAGTTACTGCTGACTGTGACGGAATTGAATATGAGCTTACACCCGATGCGGCGGGCTCCTGCTACAAGCTCAAGCTTTTAGCTACAGACGGACTTGAAGATGGAGACTACAGCATAAAGGTCAACGCTCAATACACCGACAGCATAGGCAGAACAACGGACGCTGCTGCAGAGTCGCAAATTGAGCTGAGCAACATACCGATGTGGGTGAAATGGGTTATCACCATTTCAATCCTTCTTCTTCTGTTCATTATTATATGGACGATTCTCCATATCAAGGTTCTTCCCACAAAAACACACACCACAAGAAGACTCAGCTCAATGAGCTTTGACGGCTCCGATGTTACACAGTCGACCAATTTCCTTGCTGAAATCAAAAAGGGCAGTGCCAAGGTCCAGGGACAGTACGGCGGCAGAAAATTCGGTGTCTCTATGGATGTTGTGCCCGGTAAAGACAGCTATCTTTACAAGGCTCAGAAGAGAAGAAGCGCAGAGGTTAAGGTTGCCTCGGTGAGAAAATTCGGTCCTGCAAAGATTCAGGAAGCAATGGTAGGCAGCACCAAGTACGTGCTTGATGATGATTCCGGCAAGCTTGTACCCGCTCTTCCCGCTACAAAGCCTTTCCCGTTGAAAAACGGTATGATGGTCAAATTTTCCGGTACCATTCAGGATGCCGGTATTGATAAAGATTTTGAAGTAACTTCAAAACTTAATTTCAAAAAGAAATAATATAAAGGAGAGAAAAATATGGAAACCAAGAAAGAAAACTTAAAGCCCAATGAAGTAGTAGCCCCTACTTTGTTTGTCGGCGTAGGCGGCACCGGTTGTAAGATCATTAAGAAGGTTGCAGACCTTTGTGCTCCCGCGGAAAAGGAAAATATCAACTTCCTTTGCCTTGACACAAACGTAAATGACCTTACAGACATCGCAAACGGCAAGTCAAAGATTTACTGGGTACAGACTTCAAACACCCAGACTGTAGGCAGCTATCTTGACTACGATGAGGAAGCACGTAAAAAGTGGTTCCCCAAGAACGCAGTTATGTACGATAAGACCGTATCCGAGGGTGCAGGTCAGGTTCGTGCAATTTCAAGACTCGCTCTTAACTCCACCATCAAGACAGGACGTATCCGTCCTCTCTATGACGCAATCGACGACCTTTTCCGTAAGACCGGTAAGGATATGAAGCAGGCAATGCGTGTTGTTATCGCTTCAACATCATCAGGCGGTACAGGTTCAGGTATTATCCTTCCTCTGAGTATGTTCATACGTGACTACGTTAAGGAAAAGTATCCCAACACCAGCCTTATCGTACGTAGCCTTATCCTTCTTCCCGAAACACTTGACAGCGTTATCGATTCACAGACCGAGCGTGACAGCCAGGCAAGAAACGCATATGCAACAATCAAGGAAATCAACGCATTTATGATGAAGGGCTCAGGCTTTATCGATCTTGACGAAGACCTCAAGCAGTTCAGCGATTTGCACGTTAACGTTTCAATCGCAGGCTCAGACAGACAGAAGTCACTTGCATTACTTCCCATGGATTTCTGCTTCCTTATGGATGGTCAGGATGCTGAAGACAGCACAATGATCAGTATCGGTCAGTACATCGAGCAGGCTGCACAGGCTCTTTATGAGCAGAACATCGGTCCTATGCAGAAAAAGGCATTCTCCGTTGAGGATAACATCATCAAGGAAATGACCAAGCCCGGTAACTACGGCCGTAACCGTTTCGGCGGTATCGGTGCAGGTGTTATCCGTTATCCCTATGAGAAGATTGCAGATTACGTTGCATACGACCTTGCTATTGACAGTATCGGCGGCAGCGGCGATGCAACAAAGTGGACAAAGTACGACAAGGCAGTTCAGGCATACAAGGCAGAGCAGAAGAAGCGTGGCGTTCCTATGTCAACATGGGATTCCGACGGAAAGATTTACTGTGACACCCTTCGCAATGCTAAGGATCCCTTCTCAAAGGACCTTAACAACACTTACGAGCTTGACGGACTTGATTCAAGAATCAAGCGCTTCAAGAAGGTATTTGAGGATCAGATTTACCGTGTAGTGCTCAGCGATAAGCGCTTCACATCAATATACAATGCAGCTAAGCAGTGGGAAAGCAACACAGGCTTCGGCGAGAGCGACAACAAGATTTCTGACGCAGTAGATACTCTTGCTTTGTACCGCGGTCTTGTTGAATCACGCAGCAAGGACGGCAGTCCCATTGTTGACAGCATCGTTGGCCGTTGGGTAGAGGCTCTTTACACAAACGAGCAGAAGACCGTTTCAATCACTGATGACTATAGTATTGAGAGCCTTATCAAGAACGCACAGGGCGAGATTTTCCATCCCTGCGCAGCACGTTTTGTGCTTTATCGCCTTATGGAGGACTTCGAAAATGAGGCAAAGTCCACAGCTCACATCAGAGCAGAGGACACCATCGAAATGTTCAAGAATAAGGAATACGAGTTCAAGTTTACCAAGGAGAAGGCTATCGGTATCGAAAGCCTCGGCGGACTTGAGAAGGATGCTAACCTCTTTGATAAGCTTAAGGGCTACAAGAAGCTCAACGAGGAAGCTAACCAGGATATCCCCGGTTACTTTATGGCTCTTGAGGATTACTGCAGAAAGACAGCTATCCACGCTGCTTATGCTAAGGCTTACACTTATGTAAAGGCATTCAGCGAGCAGTTTGAATTATTCTTCAACACCTTCGTTTACAAGGTTAAGGATCTCAGCCGTAAGAAGATTGAGATGGTAGATACTCTTCAGTATAAGAAGGGCGACTCCTTCGTAAACATCTGTGCAACAGAAGATCTTCTCAAGGAGCTCAGCAAGTTCTCACTTCAGAAGGCACAGAAGGAAACAACAATGCTCAATTCCGATATCAACGGCGGTATTTTCGATGCAGTTAAGAACAATGCTGTATTCAAGATGGAAATGGACAATGCCGGTGGCGGATATATTGAAGAAGACCGTCGTGTAAATATCTTTGACGACATTCTTATGGGCTACTTCAAGAAGAGCGTACGTGAAAAGTGCGACGATATCGACCGTGATATTATCGGCGCAATTGAGCTTGAGCAGCGTCTCAAGGAGCGTATCCGTATCCGTACAGAAAACGGCGGAGACAACCAGGTATTTGAGCAGGTTTCCGTAGCAGATGCACAGCGTCATATTATAGAAGTTGTTAAGATGGGTGAGCGTATTGCAGCTCCCTCAGTTCAGCGTGTAACCAACGAGGAACCCAGAGAGATCAAGGTATGCGCATATAACAGATCACTTCTTGATAACCGTAAGTTCCGCGTTAAGGATCTTATGCCCAACGGTGAAGCTGTAGATACCGTTTCCAAGTACGAAATCCACTTCTACAACGCACTTTACAACCTTACTCCCAACAAGCTCAAGAAGTTTGCTGCTCCCTTTGAGACTGAGACAGGTAAGAAGAATGCAGGTACATATCATAAGGCATATACCGAGTATTCACGTCTTATCGGTCCTGACTCAACAAAGAATGCCGCAATCTCAACTCACATCGACAAGGCATGGGATTCAATCAAGAGCATGCCCGAGCTTGACTTCGGTTATCAGGAGCAGGTAATCAAGAAGGTACATAAGGCATTTATCTACGGTCTTATTCACAATGCAATTCAGCAGCGTCCTCTTTCAGCTGTTGCAAACGGCAAGAAGGTATTCATGTACAGAGACTCAGATAACCGTGACATTGAGCTTACAGTTCCCAACGGTACACTTTGTGACGAGTTCTATGAGGTACTTGATGCACTTTATGTTAACTCCAAGGTTGTTGAGGATATCAACCTCATCAAGAACCGCAAGAGAGCAATGAGTGAGGCTAAGAACTGCAACTACGAGAACACCGAGTTCTTCCGTGATATGGCTAAGTTCAATCTTCTTCATATAATCCATGGCTTAGAGGATACATCAGGTGAGTTTGACAACTGTGACGGTACTCAGCAGAGTCTTGAAGCACTTAAGGAAAAGCTTCGTGAAAACAAAGAAAAACGTGCAAAGCTTGATAAAGACTGGAATCCCGCAGAGCGTGCTGATGACGGCGCTATGTATGTAGAAAACGCAACCAGCCTCTTTGCAATTCCTCTTATGTTCTACTGTACTCTTCCCAATTCAGGCCGTTATATTTCTGAAATCACCGCAATGGTTGAAGCAGTTATCGACGTATTCCGTGAAGAGTATTCCAAGTGGGAAAAGGCTGAAGATGTTAAGTTTGTTCTTTGCACACGTCTTACCGATGAGCTTAATCTTCTCAAGCGTAACTATCACTTCTATGAAGAGAATCTCCGCGCTCCTGTAGCAAGTGAGAATCTTGTTATCGACATTATCCAGAGAAAGATCCGCGACGTAATTCTTTCAGCTCCCGAGCCGGAGGATTACGAAGCACTCCTTGATAAGGTTGCAAAAGAATTCAAGGACAGCGAACACGCATAATATTTTATAAGAAACGGAGATGAGTGGTTTGTTCACAGTTTTAATAGCTGAAAAAGAACATATTGATGCCATACAACAGAATAACAAGCTGTTTTTCGAACCGTTTCTGGAGAGTAAAGAACTGGCGTTTTGCTATTGGAACCCTGCAGGACAGAATCTTCAGGATTCTGTCCCGGGGCTTCTGGATGCTGTAGGTCGCAAGAAGGATTGGCGTGCGGTTATAATCAACAACTGCACCGAAAAAACATCAAAGATGCGCAATCCTTTTGATATTGTGGATCGCAGTGCCATTGATGCATTGATCGCTCCCGACAGACAGCCGGCAGACGGCGAAGCAATGTCCGACTGGGAGGAAAGCTGGAAGGAATATTATGAAGCTCTGTCAGCTGCAAAGAAGGCTGTGTATGAAAGTGCTCTTGAAAATCCCTTCCAGAAGCTTACCACATGGCTTTGCTTCAGACCTGAGGATTACATTCACAACGATGTGCGTGAGCATCAGGATGTCCACGATTGGGCGATGGAAATGATCGGTAACGATGAGCTCAAGCCCAGCTATAAGCTTGAGATGCTCGAGCGTGATCAGTATAAGCGTGAGCTGCGTATGAAGGAGAGCATCCGCAGAGACTTTATCGGGGAAACATATCTCAATATCGCTTACCCCGCAGAGGTTTACTGTATTTCTCCCCGTGCTGCAGAAAACAACTATTTTGATCCTGAGTCCTACTGGACTATCCATCAGGAAAATGAATACTCACCCTTTGCTGACAGAAATATGTATTTCGACAGGATGCGCTTTATGGTGTTTGATATGCTCGCGCAGTCACACCGCGACTTCCGTACGGATTACATCCGTTTTCTTGCATCCGTGCTGATATTTATTTCCAATCCTATTCCGGGCAGTGCAATGCAGGCACGCCGTCTGTATCAGCTCGAGTCTGAAACAGACGATGCCCCCTTGTGTACAATGGTGACTTCTTATGATAAGAAGCTTTCATCTACTTATGATGTTATCGAGAACGAAATGGATAAGATCCGCAGCGAGATTCCCGGTGAGCTTACCGACAAGGCTGCAGCGGAGCTTTTCTGCACGCCTCACGATGTGGCTGTTCTTCTTGATGATTCCTGTGAGCCCGACAAGGTGCTTGCCGAAAAGGACTACGGACTGTTTTATGACAGCCCCGAGGATGAGCATCACAAGTGGAACCGTGATTACAATGCATCCGGAAAGGCACTTGCGTATATTGCCAAACAGCAGACCCGTTCTGTAAAGAAAAGTGTTATTCAGGCTCATTCATCGAGTGAAATATCCGATGTTAATGTCAGCCGTCTGACACCGCTTCAGATCGACGATATACGGGATTATACCAATGCAGCGGAGGATGAGATGGTTGCATCAATTCCTTCTGATGTTGCAGATATTTCCGAATATACACAACGTCTGTCCAAGGAGTCTGAGAATGTCAAAAAGGCAATCAGACGCCGTATGACCAGAAAAACAGTTGTGATTCTTAGTGCAATCTGTCTCGGATTGTATCTGATTTGCTTTATGCCGTTTCTTTTTGCTAACGGCGGAACAACACAAACGGTAACAACAGCAGTTGCCTTAAGCGGAGGCATGGTAGGCTTTCTTGCAGTAGTTATGCTGGTTACGCTTATTTTCCTGCGTACGACTGTTGTCAATGCCGTAAGAGACTATAACAATGTTGCACAGGAATGTATAAACGACATTCAGTCAACAATGAAAAGATTTTCAAAATATCTCAGTGCTACCTGTAACGTACGCAGAGGTCACGCAGTTCAGAATTATGCAGAAAAAAATCTGGACGAGTATACCAAGAGTCTGCGTATACGCAAAAAGCACCAGGAGGATATCCGCAAGAGACGTGCTCAGCTCGCAGAGGACTATGCTGACTATTTCGGCGACCGTACCTATTGCGATGAAACAATGTGCCGTCCCTACGATTACGATTTTGATCAGAAAACGGAATATGCATATCCTGCACCTTTCCTTGCAGGAGATTGCCGTCAGATTGAGTTTATCAGCAGCGGCAATTACGTAACAGTTCCGTCAAGCTATGTTACACGCATTTTGGTAAGAATGGAGGGAATATATGAAAAGTGATATCAAGTTTTTGATTGAACTGGCGATTTCCTTTATTCCGTTCATACTCTTTGCGATTTTTAACAGCAAAGCAAACATAAAGAGAGAAAGGCGCTGCAGACAGTATCCTATGCCCGTTGTTGCAGTTATTTATTGCATCGTAACGTGGATTTTTATGGATAAGCTTGCTAAGTTTTTCCTCGCAGTTGTTACAAAGATTACAGAGCTTCTCGACAGAATAAGCTTCCTGAGCTCCTTCGGTATTCCCGAATATATCAAGGATCTTCACACAAGCTGGGGTATTTATTTTGAGTTGGTTCTTTTCAACATTGCCGCGCTTATACTGTTTGTAATCCTCAAGGGATTCGTAATATCTATTATCGGTAAATTCAGAATCGGCAAGGAAAGCTTTATTGCTCCCTTTATAGAATTGTTCTATTCCTATGACGAGGAGGATGATTGCTGGTATATAAGAGAGCATCTCGGTCAGGCACGTACATATATCAAGACTATATACTTTGCTACCTGCTTTGCAGCGGGTCTGACACTGATGATTTCCTGCGGCTTATGTATGAAGCATCTTGTCAGCGCTCCCTTCTATCCGGTTTTCGCCGCTATAATCATCGGTGAAATGTCATTTTTCGTTGACGGCCTTAATCCCGACGAGCGTAAGTCCAGTCTTACAATGCAGGCTGATAAGTCACGCCACGTTGCGATGTATCCTCTCCTGAGAAAGCCACTGAGAACTCTTTTCGGTGACAAGCTTTCCGCAGAGGGAACAACCGTAAATAACGGGGGAATGATAGGCGGTGCAATCGAAGACGTTCTTGCTGCTCTTGAGCAGGAGGGCGGACATGTCGGTAAGAATTACTCAGCCTTCATCCGCAGAAAGATGGAAATCGGTCTTAAGCCCAACGTTGACTATGTACGCTGCGGCTATGACCTTGCAATGGGCAAGAGTCTTCTGTTCAATACCCCCTTCTATGATAAGCTTAATCCCTATGTTTTCTACGCCATGAACCGCGAATTACTGACCGGCGGTAAAATATTGGTTGTTCTCGGCCGTCACGGCACTGAGGAGGACCTTCAGCGCTGGATTTCCTCAGGTATGAAGGAGCTTTCCAACATTCCTGATTTCTGGAGAGTGTCAGTGCTTTCCGGCGGCAAGGTTAACGAGGATGAGCTTCCGGATATCGGTATTATATCCCGCTCCGGAGTTCATGATCTTGATATTCACAAAAACAACCTTCAGTTTTTACGTAAGGTATCCTTTGTTATCGTAGTAGAGCCCTCCAGACTGGTTACTACCGCACAGATAGGTCTGAATCTTCTTATCAAGTGCTGCGGCACGGAGCGCCCGATTACCTTCTGCTCAGTGGACCGCAACTGCGACGGTCTCGTTGACGCACTTTCCCACATTCTTATGACAAACATCACTGAGGTTTCCGCAACGGAATATCCCCACGGTATGAGCTCATATATGTATTGGACTGTTGATGACGATTATCTTCAGCACCGTATTATACCGGGTGTATCACGTTTCCTCGGTATGGGTACAGAACTTTCGATGGTTGCTCTTAAGAATCAGGTCAAAAAAACCGTATGGTACGGCGGAGAAGCATTCCCCGTAAAGGATGCTCACTGGATTGCCAAGCAGTACTATTACGACCTGCTTGACTATGCAAACCTTCCCACAAATCAGGAGACCTTTGATAAGAGCTTCCTGACCTCATTCAATATGTGTGATGAGCGCGTGAATGATTATTCCTTCATCACAGTTGAGGATGACCGTAACAACTTATTTGAAACCCGCCGTAATTTTGCTACCATTGCAGAGCAGCAGGGCTTTGTTAACGTAATATCCTCAGAATATATGCTGCGTGAGTATATGTCCACCAATACGGAATTATTCACCGCAGACGCCAAGGCGATTCCTTACATCACTGCAGACTATGCACGTACAAAGAGAAATGCTATTCTTTCACTTTGTCTGCTTCTGTGCATTGATTCGGTACAGGAGGAAGTTCTGAACCGACAGATGACGGTGCTCAATATTGAGACAGACGACCCCGTTTCCGTGATCTGGAAGGAAATCTGTACGATCTTCGGCGATGAAGAAATCACGGATAAGAATGGGGAGCCCATCCTTTTCGTAAAAACAAGAGACGGTAAAAAAGCGTGCTTCGAAAAGAAGGATACTATCATCTATAAGCGTGCTTACAGTGTAGAAACCGGAAAATTTGAAAGTGTTTACCTTATTGAAAATACCGATTTCTCACGTATCATTCTGGATGACCTGCAGAATGCCAGCTACATTGCTGAGCAGGAAAGCAAGGACGTTTATATCGGTACAGAGCTCAAGGGTCACGTATATCAGAAATATATGCCCGGTCAGTTCTTTACTCTTAACGGTAAGTACTATGAAATGGTATCTACCGCTACTGATAACCGTATTCTTGTACGCCGTGCCTCCGAGCATATAGGCGGCAGACTTGCTTACCGTCAGGTGCGTAATTATAAGCTGCACCATATTGAGGACTCCTCATCCATGGGTGAGCTCAAGACGGTCAACAACATCGATATTCACTATCAGTTTGCCGATTTCAGCGTTGAAACTCCGGGTTACTGGAAGCTGCGTGCTTACAATGATTTCGATAACGGCGATCTTGTTACGGTCAACGGTGTACCCGAGCGTGAATATCATCACAAGCAGATTCTTAAATTTGACTTCTCCAGACTCGGAGATGCATTTACGGATTCTGTAAGAATGACACTTACTAACCTGCTCAACGAGGTATTTGTTACCTTGTTTGCAGATAATCAGCCCTTTATTTCAGCAGTTACACCCGGTAGCTATGATGCTCCTCTTACCTATAGCCTTGAGCTTGGTGAGAATATTGAAAATGCGGATAAGTGCATTTTCATCATCGAGGACAGCCAGCTTGATATCGGTCTTCTTATTGCGGTTGAACGTAATGTGAAGAGAATTCTTCAGATTATATCCGACTATCTTGCCTGGAACGATGAGCAGATTGCCGAGAGTATCCGTAAGCAGAATGCTCCTGCTGAAGAGGAAAAGAAGCCCAAAGAATTCGACGCATATGCAGATGACGGTCAGCAGCCTGAAAAGAAGAAAGGCTTCTTCGGCCGTATCTGTGATTGGTTCAAGGGCATATTCAAGAAAAATAAGAAAAATCCCGAAGGCGGCTCCGGTGACGGTGCTGACGACGGATTGACTCCCAGACAGCGCAAGAAGGCTGAAAAGGAGGCTGCTAAAGCGGCTAAGAAGGCCGAAAAGGAAGCAAAGAAGGCTGCGAAGAAGGCCAAGAAAGCCGGTGTTGTAGCAGAAGCTCCCGATAATATTGCTCAGGCACCTTCTGCTGAAGCGGAAATTCCCGCAGAGATGCCCGTAGGAGAGATTCCTGCAGAGGCAATTCCCGACGAGACGGGAATGTCTGACGGTGAATATGCTTTCACAGGCGACGAGCTTCCTGCAGAGGATATAACCTACGAGGCAGACGAGTCCGTTGAAACAGAGATTACCGAGGATGAAGAAATTTCAACTGAAGAATCGTATGAAGCAGAAGAGTTTTTCGGTGAAGAAGTAGCTGAGGGACAGATTCCCACAGAGGAAGACGCATCAGGTGCAGAATTCAGCGATGCTGAGAATTTTGAAGCGGCAGAGCCTTCCTACGAAGAAAATATTACTGCAGAGGTTGAAGAAGCTGAAGCAGAAGATCTTCCCGCTGAGGTAGAAATAACCGAAACAGAAGAAGCCTTTGTTCCCGGGGAGATTCCCGAGGAAGTGGCTTCTGAAGAAAAGGAAGCGGAAGCTGCAGACGAGCAAAGTGAAGGCGAGGTGAACGAATATGCGTGATGATAACTTCCCGGTGGAGGATATGCAGGCAGAGGAGTTACTTCCTTTTGAAAAAATGCTTGAAGAACAGCTGCAGGAGGGTCCCGCTGAATTTGTTCCCGATGCCGAAGATGAGCTGACAGATCAGGCTGACGAAGCTGCAGCAGAAGATAGCGAAGAGCCCGCAGAGAAATCCGATGAGGCTGCCGCAGAAGAAAGCGAAGATCCCGCAGAAAAATCCGATGAGGCTGCCGCAGAAGAAAGCGAAGAGCCTACAGAGGAATCCGACGAAGCTGCCGAAGAAGAAGGCGGAGACGCTCAGGAGGATACAGAGGGTGAAAATCCCGGGACTGAGGAAAATCCCGAGGATGCTCCTGCGGAAGAAGCGGCAGAGGGAGAAAATCCACAGCAGGAAGCTCCCGTGGAGGCTTCCGTAGAGACTGCTGAGCCTGCTCAGGCAAAGGCTGTTCCCTATCACGAGAGATACTATCTCAAATACCGTGAAGGAAAGCGCAATACAGCTCTTGACCTTGAGGGAACAAGGAGCTTCCTCAACGGACTCGGTTTTGATGGCGGCGAGCTCAGACAGGCACGAGAAGGCAAAGACTGTGCAGAGAGCTTCCGTAATGCAGATAAGAATAAGACAAAGATGAACTGCTCCTACTGCGGCGCAGAAATCTCAGGTGTAGAATTTTTCCGTTTACCTGACGGCCGTCTGCGTTGCACCACCTGCAGCAGTACTGTAGTAAAAACCAAGGCAGAGGTAGAGGAAATTTGTCAGAGAGTTATAGCTAACCTTGATAATTTCTTCGGTGCTACCATTGATGTTCCCGTTTCTTTTGAAATTGTAGATGAACGCAAGCTCAAGAGAAAAGTCGGCGTTCCTATAGGTACAAGGGACTCGCAGAGTATGCTTATTCTCGGTGTTGCGGTCAATAAAAAGAAGAAGTATAAGGTTATCCTTGAAAACGGTGCTCCCCGTATATCTCTTATTGCTACCTTTGCACACGAGCTTACTCATATCTGGCAGTACACTCATTGGGATAACAACAAGAATTTCAAGAAGTGTCCCAAGAGCAAGCGCCTTCTTATTTATGAGGGTATGGCAAAGTGGGTTGAGCTTCAGTATCTTTATATGATAGGTGAAACCAACGTTGCAAGGCGTGAAGAGGCAATAACAAGAAACCGTCAGGACGAATACGGCAGAGGCTTCTGTCTGTATGATGATGTGTATCCCTTGTCCCGCGACACAATGAATTGTGATGTGACTCCCTTCACTCCCGATACATATCCCCTTTAATTGAAAGAATACGCCTCACTTTTCTGTGGGGCGTATGTTTTTTTGACGTGAAAATAAAAATCACGGTGTTTTCGTACCGTTTTTACAATATTAACTGAAATTCAACTCCCATTTTCTTGTCAAGCAGGACACTTTTTGATATAATTCAGTAAGATTATATGATAGGAGAGAAAAAATGAACGATTATAAATTCGGAAATTTTCTTTGCTCGCTTCGTGAGGCAAAGGGTATGACTCAGCTTGAGCTTGCCGATATGCTGGATGTTACAACTGCCGCAGTTTCAAAATGGGAAAACGGAGAATCGAAGCCGAAGCTTGAAACTCTTTTTAAGCTGGGAGAAATTTTCGGTGTTACTGCCGAGGAGCTTGTGGCGGGAGAGTTCAGCGGTGAAAAGATAAAGACCGAAAAAGGTAAATTCCGTTTGAATATAAAAATTACAGAGCAGGATTATGCGGATTTCAATGTGTTCTGTATACTCAATACTCCCTACGGTAAAAAGCAGATAAGAAAATACCGTCTTACCGCCGTATTTATTGTTGCAATTGCTATGCTTACCGTTGTGGTTTTAACTGATTCCCGAACTGTTATCGTTGCGGAAGCTATAGCTCTCGGCTTGTTGCTTCTTGTTATGGAGCTTTCGGCAAAAAAGCATCTTGTGTTTTCGGTCAAGGGACAGGTGAAGCTGCTGAGGAAAAATATAAAGAAGGTATATTCTCCCTTTTCGGCTATAGAGTTTTACGAAAATGCCTTCGTTGAAAATGACGGCGAAGCCAAAACACAGCAGAGCTATTCCTCGCTTGAAAGAGTAAGTATTGTTGAAAACAAGGTCATCTATCTTCATATAAATGATATACGTGCCTATATTATTCCGATTTCATCCTTTGTATCGGCTCAGCAGTACAGTGAATTTGTTGCTTTTATAAAATCCAAATGCTCCCTTGTGGATGTGTACTGATATTATCAGCTCCCTTCATCTGAGGGGAGACTTTTACTTCTTACGATTTTATTACGATTTATAAAAAACATTGAAAATCATTGAGTTTAGAAATATAATAAGGGTGTAACAGCAATAAGGAGTGAAAGCGATGAAAAAAGCAGCGGTGATAATTATATGCTTTATTTGTGCTGCTCTTTTTTTCTTGCGTTGCTTTTTTGTAAGGCTTCCTGATGGCGCTGCGGCCTCAGTGCGTTATATTTACGGTGAAAAAAATATAGAAACAGAGCTTTCAATTGAAGACAAGAACGCAATAATTGATATTCTCGACGGTAAGCTGATAAACATTTTTGATATGCCTGCTTGCGGTTTTGTCGATGATGTTGCAGTAATAATAGGAGGCAAGACCTTTTGTATAGCCTGTGACGAATGCGGTACGGTTTATTATAAAGAGCATAACGGTTATATAAGTCTTGATTCAGAAGAAAACCAGCGAATAAGAACTATTTTAGAAGACTACGGCTTTTCGTGGCCGTGTATATAACGGAGTGTCGGTGACGGTACTCCGTTTTGTCTTGATTTTTAAGCTGAATTTATGCTATACTGCGGGTGAGGTGATAATATGAGCAAAGAGCTTCCCAGAACCTACGTGCCCTTCAAGGATTGGAAGGAAAAATCAAAGCAGATTGAATATACCGAGCCGACACCGCTTCTCTCTCCCGACGGTACTCTTTTAGCAAAGGGCTGGGCGAGAAAGTATATTTTCGACTATAACCGTGATTATGTGAAAAAGGGTATTATCAGCAGAAAAGAGTGGGATTTCTATACGATTTTCGACGATAGGATGCAGATTCTTGTCAGCTTTGCGAATATCAATATAGGCGGCTACGTTGCGGCAAAGCTTGTGGATTTAAAGAGCGGAAAGGTGCTGTGCGACTCTATACAGTATTTTGCAGGCGCTAATAAGCACGTCTCTCACGCTAAGCCCGATGCGCCGAGCCGTTTCAAGGATAAAATCGGTAAGACCGAGTTCGATTTTCACACAAAAGAAAAGGAGCGTACCCTTTGGTATAAGGGTAGCTTCAAGGGTAAGCCCGTTGAGGTCAATGCAGTGATGGATATTCCCGAGGGACTTGAGGCTATCACTACTATTTTCCCCTTTGACGGTGACGATACGAAATACTTTATGACAACCAAGCAGCTTTGTATGCCCTGTGAGGGTAAGTTCGTTTTCGGTGATTATGAATACGAATTCACAAAGGATAAGGCCTTCTGCTCCCTTGACTGGGGAAGAGTAAATACGCCCCATAAAATGGTGTGGTACTGGGGAAGCGGCAGTCAGTACGTTACTGACGAAAAGGGTGACAGACACCTTTTCGGCTTTGAGATAACCTGGGCAATCGGAAACGAAAGCAACGCAACGGAAACCTGCATTTTCTATGACGGCAAGATACATAAAATAGGTGCGGTTGATGTGGAAAAATTCCCGAAGGACAGATTTATGGAGCCCTGGAATTTCATTTCCGAGGACGGCCGCTTCAATATGACGATGATACCGACACTTGACAATCATTCAGACGTTGACTTCAAGGTGGGCAGAATGAACTGTCATCAGGTTTACGGTATATGGAACGGAAACGTTATTCTTGACGATGGCAGCAAGGTAGAAATCAAGGATTTATTCACCTTCTGTGAATATGTTGAAAACAGATGGTGACAGAGGAATAAGAAAAGTTCTTTTGATTCTCGGCTCCTCCTTTAGGGGGAGCTGTCAGCAAAGCTGACTGAAGGGGCAAGAAAAGAATGCCTGTCCGGCGAGGACGATGAAAGCTAAAACGAAAAAGCTGTCGGATTATCACGTCTCGACAGTTTTTATTTTATCCCAATGCTATATCAAGGATCATCATAACTGAAAAGCCGAGTATAAAGCTCAGCGGTACAAGAAGGGGGTGCTTTTCATCCTTTTCAAGAAGCTCATCAGCGACAACATAAAGCATTGTACCTGCCGCAAAGCCAAAAAAATAGGGCAGCGCCCTTTCGGCAAGGGAAGCGGCGATGAGGGTGAGCACTGCGCCGAGAGGTTCAACAATGCCCGAGATAACTCCGAGACCGAAGGAGCGAAGTCTGCTTTTTCTTTCTGCATAATCGGGCAGAGAAATTATTGCTCCCTCGGGAATATTCTGAATTGCTATTGCAAGGGAAAAGGCGAATGCACCTGCAAGTGCACTTTCGCCGGTCTCACTGAGCCAAGACGAAAACATAAGACCTACTGCCATACCCTCGGGAAAATTGTGAAGAGTAACTGCAACAAACAGCTTTCCTACGGGGAGGGCAGCTTTGTTTTTCTCTGTTGCTATGTGGCGGATTTTTTCGCTTATTATCATAATCACACTGCCGGTTGCGATGCCGATAAGTACGGGCAGAAAGGAAAGCCTGCCCATAGAAGAGCACATTTCCGTTGCAGGCACAATAAGGCTCCACACTGAAGCGGCAACCATAACACCTGCCGCAAAGGCACTCATCGCCTTTTCTGATGAGTAATGCCTTTCAGTGAAAAGAAAAACCGCCGCCGCACCTATCGATGTGCCGAAAAACGGCAGTAAAATTCCAATTATAGTATAAAGCACCGAAATCATCTCCTCTCTTAACAGTATATCTGTCCGCGGGGAAACGGTTACGGTGCTTGTGTTATGTTTTTTCAGTTTTGATGACGGTGAGAGTGTTGCTTCTCACCGTGAATTTTATTTCGTACCCGCCGAAGGTGAGTCCGTAGATACGCTCGGGGTCATCAATATAGGTGGGGCGCGGGTCATCTGCGAGTACTGCCACGAGTGCATCAAGCTTTTCAGCGGGGATGATTTCTCTTAAATGCTCGGGAAAGTCTACGGTCAGCTTTTGTCGCACTGCCTTGCCTGCAAAGCCGTCTGTTGCATCGGGAATACTGTCGGCAAAGGGCAGGTAGGGCTTGATATCGTATATGGGAGTACCATTCATAAGGTCGGCTCCGCTTACGTGAAGTACGGGACCGAGGTCTGCGGTGTATTCGATTTTTTCAAGCCTTACCGCTGAAAGTCCGATACTGTTGGGACGGTAGGGGGAGCGGGTTGCAAAAACACCGACACGGGTATTTCCGCCGAGCATGGGTGGTCTTACGGTGGGTCGCCAATTTTCCCTTACCGCCTCGGAAAACTGCCATATAAGCCAGATATGGGAAAATCCTTCAAGCTCACGGAATGCTTCGGGGACTCTGTATTCCTTTTCGAGTATGATTTTTCCCTTTATCTCCTTGACGATCCCGCTCTGACGGGGGATGCCGAATTTAGTTGTGAAGTCCGAATATAAATGACCGATGATTTTCATTGAGTCAGTCCTTTTTTATGTAATGTATGTAGTTCTCGTAAAGCCTTGCGGAGCTTTCGTGACCCGAAAAGCAGGGGGAGCTTTTCGGATTCATCATTCCCTGATACTGATAGCAGAGGATTTTATCTGCATAGGGTGCAACATTTTCGAGCTGCTTTTTCACTCTTTCAAAGTCAGCGGGAATGAGAGCACTCTGATATACCATGCCCTCAAAGTCGAAAAGCTCGATGTCTGCCCATAATTCGGCACGGCCTGCTTTATCGTGAGCCTTTCTCAGCCTCTCAAAAATTTTTGCGGTCCTGTCAACCTTGGTTTTTCTTACACCGACCTCATCCTGATAGGCGATGAAATCAACATCGAGAGAAGCGAGAGTGTGCACGAAGCGGCTGTTTGTCAGGGCGAGGTTAGTACCGTAGGGAGCGATGAGAGTCTTTTTGTCGGGAGTGAGAGAGTGACAGAAGCCTGAGCAGAGATTTACATAATCGGTAAATTTTTTTGAGTAGTTGAGAATTATGCAGGTCTCGTCGGGAAAGTACCAGCCGTAAAAGCTTTTATGGTGAGAATAAAGGGCGGCAAGCTCCTCCATAGCCTTAAAGGAACGGTTGATGACTTCCTTGCTTGTGATATTGTAAGAGGCCTTGCGCCAGTCGCCGTAAAAGCCGTTTCCGAGAAAAACCTTCAGTCCTCTTTTGTCAGCCTCAGAGAGAATTTCCTCAATAGGGTTACTGCAGGGAATATCTGCCTTCGGAAAAACCGAGGAGGTAAAGTAGCACTGCTCATAAAGTGCCGTTGCCATAATTACTATGTACTCCATACCGATGTCGGCTATTTCATTGATCTTCTGTCTCCAGCTTTCAGAAGTAAATTCTTTCAGAGCAGGATTCCAATATTTACCCTCGGGAGTATTATGATGCTGAAATTCGAAAAAGGTACCGTCAATTTTTCTGTTCATATAAATCCTTCTTTACTTTATTTTACCAAAGAAATCTCTTGCAAGCACATATGCCTGCTTTCCGTCCTGAGATATGTAGGAGGAGTGGTCTGCACCTTTGATGATTGCGATTTCACTTCCTTCAATGCTCTCGTGGATGAATACGGTGTCGGAAAGCCACATAATATCGTATTCACCTGCAACAATGTATGCAGGGCAGGTGATTTTTGAGAGAAGCTCTTTATTCATCTGCGGAAGAGTGAGCATCATATCGTTGAGCTTGTCGGGGTTGAAGAGATTGTTTACTCTCACGGCGAGGGGAAAGTAGGGCTTGAAGGTGTCGGGTGTTGTGTTTGCGCCGCAGGAAATGAAGCCTCCTAATAAATCGGGGTAGGTATAAGCTACGGTGAGGGCGTTGATGCCGCCGTCACTGTGTCCCATAAGGTAAGGCTTTTCGAGGGACATAGCTTCAATAAATTCCTTGATATCCTTTGCCATAAGGTCATAGGAGATAACGCCCGGGTCACTGCTCTGTCCGTGACAACGGCTTTCTATTACGTATACCTTATAGTCGTTTGCAAGATAGGTTGCCGCTTCTCTGAGAGACTCCTTGCTTCCGCCGTTTCCGTGAACAAGAATAAGAGGATAGCCATCTTCTCCGTAGACAACATAGTGCATTGTCATTTCCGAAAGCTCAACGTCACCCTCATAGGAGATTTTTTCGATCGGAGCGGGCACATCTGAGGTGTCAAGTGTTATAAGATTATATTTTTTTGACTGCTGACGGATTGCTATCTGCCACACGCCTGCTCCGATAACTGCAGAGAGAGCAAGGCAGCCTGCCGCTTTGAGTATTGTTTTACCTTTTTTCTTCATTTGCTTCACCTTTTTCTGTTAAGTCTGAGTGCATTTGTGACAACGCAGAAGGAGGAAAGGCTCATAGCTGCCGCTCCGAACATAGGAGTAAGCTCCCAACCTAAAAGAGGAATGAAAACGCCTGCCGCAAGAGGAATTCCGAGACAGTTGTAGAAGAATGCCCAGAAAAGATTCTGGTGTATCGTACGAAGGGTATTTCTGCTTATCTTTATAAGCTCGGGAAGGTCGGAAAGGCGGCTTTTCATAAGTACGATATCAGCCGCATCTATTGCAATATCGGTGCCTGCGCCGATTGCTACACCATTATCAGCAAGGGTAAGGGCAGGAGCGTCATTTATTCCGTCGCCGACCATTGTGACTCTGCCCTCCTTCTTGAGCTCTTGTACTGCTTGTGCTTTGCCGTCGGGGAGTACTTCGGAAATTACACGGTCTACGCCTGCCTGACGTCCGATTTCCTCAGCGGTGTTTTTATTGTCGCCCGTGAGCATAATTACACGGATGCCCATTTTCTGAAGCTCTCTTACTGCCTCGGGGCTGTCTTCCTTTATAACATCGGCAACTGCGATAATGCCGAGGAAGGTACTGTCCTTCGAAAAAAAGAGGGGAGTTTTGCCTGAGCGGGAAAGAGCAAGTGCGTTTTTTTCCGTCTCATCGGAAATTTCGCAAAAGCCTCTTATAAAGCTCAGATTACCGCCGCGGAGAACTGCTTTTTCATATTTTGCTTCGAGTCCCTTGCCTGTGACGGACATAAATTCTGCGGTTTCGTAAAGGGCGAGTCCCTCTGCTTTTTTTACTATTGCCTGACCCAGAGGGTGCTCACTTTTCTTTTCGAGAGAAGCGGCAAGCAGAAGAAGCTCATTTTCATTTATACTGCCGAAGGGGATTATATCTGTAACAACAGGCTCACCCTTAGTGATTGTACCCGTTTTGTCGAGTACGGCAATTTCAGTTTTACCTACGGTTTCAAGAGCGGTAGCGTTCTTGAAAAGTATACCCTTTTTTGCTCCGACTCCGCTTCCGACGGTGATAGCAACGGGTGTTGCCAGACCGAGAGCGCAGGGACAGCTGATTACAAGCACCGATATGCCTCTTTCGAGAGCGTGGGCGATATCCTTATCGATAAAGAGCCATACAGTAAAGGTAACGAGAGCGATAATAATTACTGTGGGGACAAATATACCCGAAACCTTATCGGCAATCTTTGCGATGGGCGCCTTTGATGCCGCCGCGTCGCTTACAGTACGGATAATTCTTGCAAGAGCGGTATCCTCACCGACGGCAACTGCCTCGCATTTAAGATAGCCCGACTGATTGACTGTTGCAGCGGATACTCTGTCACCGATATCTTTATCGACGGGGATGCTTTCGCCCGTAAGAGCTGATTCGTTTACCGCACTGCTTCCCTCGGTTACTACGCCGTCAACGGGAATGCTTTCACCGGGGCGTACGACGAAAATATCACCTTTTTTTACCTCTGCTATGTCAACGGTGATCTCCTTACCGTCGGATATTACTGTTGCGGTCTGCGGTCTCAATTTCATAAGAGCCTTGAGTGCGTTTGTGGTTTTTCCCTTGCTTTTTGCTTCAAGAAGCTTACCTACGGTTATGAGGGTAACAATCATTGCCGCGGATTCAAAGTAAAAGCCGTGAAGAAGGTGGTGAGCCTCTTCGATGTTGCCCGAAAGCTGATGGGAAGCAAGGCGGAAAAGCTCATAAAGGCTCCATATGAAGGATGCACCTGAGCCGGTTGCTACGAGTGTATCCATATTGGGCGCTCTGTTGACGAGTCCCTTTGCGCCCTTTATGAAGAAGCTTCGGTTTATAATCATAACCGTAAGAGCAAGAATAAGCTGAGTTATACCGTTAAGCAGTGGATTTCCCGTAAAAAAGGAGGGCAGGGGCAGTCCGAGCATGGAATGACCCATAGCAATATACATAAGCACCGTAAGAAAGAGAGCGGAAAGGATGAGTCTTTTAACGAGAGCGTGTACCTCGTCATTTTCGGGTGCTTTTTCTGCCGTGAAGGTCTGCGATGCGCCTGAAGTGATGCCGAAGCCTGCCTTTTTTACCGCTTCGGTTACCGCCTCATCGGATATCTCACCCTCAACTGTCATAGAGTTAGTCAGAAGGGATACCGAGCAGGAGTCGACACCCTCAAGGGCGCTTACAACCTTTTCTATTCTTGCTGAGCAGGCGGCACAGGACATGCCTGTTATACTGTACTGTTTCATAATTTCACCTCTTTTTATATTATATACCCCATAAATGTTAAGGTCAAGAGGATGAATGAGTCGCTTTTTAATAATTGTTTATTGACTATATGTAAATATGGTGATATTATATAAAAAGATATACAGAATTGTATATTTTTTATGAAAGGAGAATATTTATGAAGAAAATTATTGCAATTTTTCTTGCAGTCGTCCTTCTTGCGGGTATGAGTGTTCCCATGACGGTAAGCGGCTTTTTCTTTGGAAATAAAGAGCAGCCTGCCTTCCGTCTTATTGTACCTGAAAACTGGGAAATGGAAACAGGCGACAGCAGAACCGTTGACTACGTTTTTGCCGGAACGGAAAATCACGTTCTCACCTGGTCGGTATCACCTGAGGACGTTGCAGAGGTTGACCAGTGGGGCAGAGTAACGGCTCTTAGCGTAGGTACTGCAGTAATTACCGCACAGAACAGTGACGGACTTACCGACAGTGTGGAGCTTAACGTAGTTCTCACATCAACAAAAACCGAAAATTCACTCAGAAAGGTTGACTACAACCTCGGTGCAGTTGAGGAATCCGACCTTCTGCAGAAGGTAGTTACAAGATACGCTCTTGATGACGAAAATGTACCTGCAGAGGTTAAGAATGCAGAGAGCTATGCCGATGCACAGACTGCAGAAACAAAGAACGGAGTAAAGTGGGAAATCACTGCTTACGGTGTACTTCGTACCGATGAGAATGCAGAAAACGAAAGAGATATCGAGCAGCGCTTTATGGGCGACAGATATTTCTACAGCGCTGACACAACCGACGGAAAGGTTCTCGCAATTTTCTCCGACGGTGAAAACGGCATCTGGACCGTTATGGCTGAAGGCTATACTCACATCGAGATGGTTGAGCTTAACGGTACCGACAAGGCTGCACAGATGAGCGCAGAAACACAGAAGTACGTTGCAAGACGCGGTATGGTTTCGAACGCCTTCTTTATTGACGGCAAGTGGAAGCCCGAGGAAAGCGACAATGACGGATTATGGACATCGATGTACGGCGGCGGTGAGCTTATGCGCTATGCAGTGCTCCGTGACGACCCCAATGCAACCGCAGCAGAAATTGCCGAAGCAAAGTATACAGCAACCCGCTCAGTAGAGGCAGTTCTTTTCCTTACATACATTTCAATGCGTGAGGGTACTGTTGAAAGCTATTACAGAGCTCAGAGAAACGGCTCGGTAGTTGACCCTGAAACAGGTAAGTATTACACCGACGAGGCTCTCCTTGTTGGCGGCGACTATTCACAGAATATCCCCTATGACAGCCCTGCAGCAAAGTTTGACGATATGTATTCAAATTATATGAAGTGGGGAACTACCTCCTACATTCAGGATGAAGATAACCTTGCTATCTATAATCCCGAATTCTGGAGCAACAACCAGCTTAACCCGGATGCAAACTATGCAAAGAGAACAAGACTTCTTGAGGGCTTCTGGGCAAGAACCTATTCCTTCAAGGGCGAAAATAACGATTTCGATGCCTACGCTTACTGGAGCCATAACGGTGACGGTACCGCAACGGGCGTATCAACAAAGACCTACGGAGACGGAACAGATTTCCTCCTTCACAATGAAAACTACCGCGGCCTTAAGGTAAACGCTACAGGTGAGATTCCCGAGAGACTCTGGAACAACCTTATCGGCGAGGGCTATGAGATAGATGATATCTTCTATAAGGGCGACACAAGCTCCGACGAAATCATCGGTCATCTTTTCCTTTATAAGCTTGCTTATGATATTCTCGGTCCCGAGGATCCTGAGCTTGCAGGTCTTCTTGAGGAGACAATGGAAAAGTTTGCTCAGCATCTTGTTGACAACTCCTACTGTATGGTTGACGGCTCGGGTCAGCCTACAACCTGGGCAAAGTTCTCCAGAACCTATATGCATAACGGACAGGTTCTCGGCGGCGCACCTCTTAACTCAATGGTGCTTCTCTGTGCCTTCAAGGTTGCCGCATACATAACCGGCAATCAGAAGTGGGAGGACGAATACAGAATGGCAGCTCTTGATGAGTCCTATCAGTTTGCTGAAATAATGACTCAGCAGAGAGAGCGCTATCAGATGGCTATTCTCGAATACGCTAACAGTGTGTCACCCATTCTCGGCTTCATTCTCAGACCTCTTGTCGGCACTGAGCTTTTCAACACCGTACACAGAATCATCATCAACTATTCCGACGAGGAAATGGCAATGCTTGCCTTCTACCTTCTTTTCCAGCTTGAGGATGATGAGGAGCTTCTCACCTATTACCGTGAGGCTCTTGATGACTGGTGGTTCTCAATTCAGTATAGTGAAAACGCACTCTGGTACTACATTTATCAGCTTGCATACCCCAACGAGGCAAAGACCGACTACTACGGCAATAACCTTGTAGATACTGCTCAGTGGGTGCTCAGCAGACATCCTATTGACCTGAGAAGATATCTTGCTTCAAATTCCAGACGTGATGATGTTCAGGAGCTTGACCTTGACGATGTAGGCATCGGCGGAACAAGCGAGCTTTCCTTTGATCCGAACGAATACAAGCCTCTCTTCTGGGAAAGTGACAATCAGATTTTCAAGATGGTGGGTATTCTTCTTGGCCTCGGTAAGTATGAGTGGAAGGTTGCTCCTGCTGACGAAAGAGCTCTTCATAAGTACAACGGCTCAACCTATGAAATGGATAACTGTCACAACATCTACGAAATGGAAGGCTCAACAACCTACACCCTTCCCTATTGGATGGGACGTTACCACGGTATGCTTGATGCATAAGTGAATAAGAAAGTAAAACCTGCACGGCGAGTGCATAAAAAGAAGATAACGATAAAAGCTGTCGGAAGATCGTATTCCGGCAGCTTTTTATCTTATGAAGAGCGGAGCTGTTTGACTTTTATGATGTATTGTAATATAATTTACCCGAGGTGATATTATGCCTAAGAAAAGCGGACGTAATACAAAAAGCCGAATAGTTTCCGCCGCGTGGAAGCTTTTTTACGATAACGGTTATGAAAATACAACGATTGAGGACATAGTTTACGAATCAGGTACGTCGAAGGGCTCCTTCTACCACTATTTTGAAAGCAAGGACGCTCTTTTAGGCTCTCTTGCCTATCTTTTTGACGAAAGGTATGAGGAGCTTGAGAGTGATATAAATATATCTGAGAGCTGTATAGAGGCTTTACTGTTTCTTAACGGAAAGCTTTTTGAGATGGTGGAAAACACTATTGACCTTGAGCTGATGAAAAGACTATACTCCACTCAGCTCATAACTAAAAACGAAAAGCAGCTCCTCGACCACAACAGAGTCTATTATAGACTGCTCCGCAAGATTGTTGTTGCTGGACAGAACAAGGGTGAAATAACAAAAGCAATGTCGGTAAATGATATTGTCAAGTATTACGCCTTTTGTGAAAGAGCAATAATTTACGATTGGTGCCTTTGTAACGGAGACTATTCATTGAGTGATTCTGCCGAGAAGCTGATGCCTTTTTTTCTCAAAAGGATAATAAAAGAGTAAAGTTTATTTTGCGTATATTTTTAGTATAGAATGAGTTCTTGTTAAAAAACTTTATAAATATTAGCAAAATTTAATATTTTTATAATAAAGTACAGATTTAGGTCTGTACTTTATTCTGTATTGCATTCTTTAATGAAGTGTGATATACTCTTTGTCATATTACGGAATTTTGAAAGGAGATGTATTTTTATGGATAAAAATACAATGCAGATTCTTATTGCTATGGTAATTTATATGGCTGCAGTTATAGGAATCGGTATAGTCTATGCAAAAAAAGCAAACAAGAGCTCAGAAAACTATTATCTCGGCGGACGTTCATTAGGTCCTTGGGTTACGGCTATGAGCGCCGAGGCCTCGGATATGAGCGGCTGGCTTCTTATGGGACTTCCCGGTGTTGCCTATTGGTGCGGTCTTGCAGACGCTGTGTGGACGGCTATAGGCCTTGCAGTAGGTACATATTTCAACTGGCTCATCGTTTCAAAGAGACTTCGCCGTTACAGTATCAGAGCAAACAACTCGATTACTCTTCCTGAGTTTTTCTCAAACCGTTTCCGCGAAAACAAGAAGGTTATTATGACCGTTTCCGCTCTCTTCATTCTTATTTTCTTTACTGTTTATGCAGCAAGCTGCTTCGTTACCTGCGGCAAGCTCTTCTCAACCCTCTTCGGTCTTGATTATAAGACAATGATGATTCTCGGCGCAGCCTTCGTTCTTATTTATACAATTCTCGGCGGCTTCCTTGCAGAAAGTGCATCTGACTTTATGCAGGCTGTTGTTATGATCGGCGCACTTACCGTTATCGTTATAATGGGTGTTTTCAACGCAGGCGGCATTGATGCCGTTATGGAAAACGCCAAGAGCATTGACGGCTTCTTTGATTTCTTCGGTCTTGCAACTCCCGTACTCAACGAGGCAGGGGAGCAGGTTGTAGCTGGCGGACTTCCCGTATTCGGTGAAGCGGCAGAGTACAGCTGGCTTTCCATAGCATCTGCTATGGCTTGGGGTCTCGGCTACTTCGGTATGCCTCAGGTTCTTCTCAGATTTATGGCTATCCGTAAGGAAGGCGAGCTCAAGATGTCAAGAAGAATCGCTATGGTGTGGGTTGTTATTTCTCTCGGTGTAGCCGTATTCATCGGTATCATAGGCAGACATCTCTTCCCCGTAGAGCATCTTACGGCATCAAGCGCTGAAAATATCTTCATCACACTTTCAACAAGCTTCCTGCCTCCCATTATTGCAGGCTTCGTTATGGCAGGTATTCTTGCTGCAACAATCAGCTCCTCTGACTCATATCTTCTTATTGCGGCATCAGCTTTTGCAAAGAACATCTTCCAGGGCGTTGTAAAGAAGAATGCAAGCGACAAGCAGGTTATGCTTATGACAAGAATCACTCTTCTTGTTATCGCGCTTATCGGTATTGTTATTGCTCTTGATGAAGACAGCGTTATTTTCCAGGTCGTTTCATTTGCATGGGCAGGCTTCGGCGCAACCTTCGGTCCTCTTATGCTCTTCTCACTTTTCTGGAAGAGAACCACAAGAGCCGGTGCAATCGCAGGTATGGTAAGCGGTGCAGGTATGGTATTCCTCTGGAAGCTTGTAATCAAGCCTATGGGCGGCGTGCTTGCTATCTATGAGCTTCTTCCCGCATTTATCGTTTCAGCTGTTGTTATCGTTGTTGTATCACTTATCACAAAGAAGCCCTCAAAGGAAATCGAAGAGGATTTCGAGGCTGTTAAGGCAGGAACGGTCGGCTGAGCATCAGCATAAAAATACTCCGCAAGGCATTCACCACTCAGTGGCGGTGCTTTGCGGAGTTCTTTTGTTATTTATGCAAAAAGCATTCTGTGCCGTGGGAGTATATAACGCCTATTGCCTGAAGGTATGAATAAATGATTGTAGAGCCCACAAAGGTCATACCTCTCCTTCTAAGCTCGGCGGAGATTGCGTCGGAGAGTGAGTTTGTTGTTTTGTCCCACTCGTAAAGTGTTTCGCCCTTTGTGAAGGTCATAAGAAAGCTGTTAAAGCTACCGTACTCCCGACTGATTTCCCTGAAAATTCTGCTGTTGTTTATGCTTGCCTTTATTTTCAGTCTGTTTCGTATGATACTCTTGTTTTCGAGCAAAGCCTTTATTTCGGCGTCCTCGTAAGAACAGACCTTGTCTATGTCGAAGCCGTCAAAAGCCTTTCTGAAGGCTTCTCTTTTGTTTAACACGCATTCCCAGGAAAGCCCCGCCTGAAAGGATTCAAGTATCAGCATTTCGTACAGGTACTTTTCATCGGAGCAGGGGATACACCATTCGTTGTCGTGATATTCCACGTAAAGGGGATTTTTCATATTACACCAACTGCAGCGCTGTCTTGTGTCACTGTTCATCTTAAGCCTCTTTTCTGTGTAAATAATTATCCGGGATTCGCCGCCAAGGGAACCCCGGATGTTTTGCTTCAGGATTGCTTATGCCATATTCATAAGCCAGGACATATCCATAAACTTATAATCTGAAGGAATCTCGAAGAGAGAGTCGTCAACGTTTGTTGAAAGGTTGCTGATTTTTGTGACTGATGATTCGGAGTCTACAGTTGTCTTTATGCCTATAAGGTTTCCGCTGTTATCAAAATAGAAAACGGTTTCCTTACTGTCGGTCTTAATTGTTTCGGTGTCAACTGTCTTGCCGTCGAATTCCTCCTTACCTGCTACAACGGTAGCATCAGCAGGAATCTGGAATTCCTTTGTAGCCTCGGAGAAGTCTATTTCCTCACCCATAAGCTCCTCGGTAAGCTCGGTGTAGAACTTTCCGAACATTTCAAAAAGCATATACATTGTGTCGTTTTCAGCAATGTAAATCATTGTTGCAGGGATACCCTCCATGCTCATACCCATACGGATGTTGCCGTTTTTGCAGGCAAAATCAACGGGAATATCCTCAATGCCTTCTTCTACGGTGATGATTGTCATGCTGTAAGTACCTGAAGCAAAAATCTGTCTGTACTTGTCAATCTTTGAGCTTGTCTGAGGTACTGCAGGCTGCTGTGTGCCTGAAGGCTGTGAGGGTGTTGTGTCGGGTACTGAAGGATTGGTTGTGTCAGAGGGAGCAGTTGCGCCGGTTGTTTCTGTTGCATCTGTTGAGGGTGTAACATCGGAGCCTGCTGTTGTGCCTGTTCCTTCGTCTGTACCGTTTGCGCCGGGAGTGATAACTATGTCGCCGCCCTGATTCGGTGCGTTTGTATCGTTCTGCTGAACGGTTTCTTCCTTGTTTGCCTCCTCTGAATCCTCTTTCTTACCGCATCCGAAAAGGACAACGGACATCATAAGAACGAGAGCGAGGATGATAGCAATATTTCTTTTCATTGTGATAACCTCCGTTTTTTATTTAGCCTGCCATTTTAAGCAGCCAGCTTATGTTGAGATAGCTGTAGCCCTTGGGAATTTCAAAGTATGAATCGGGAACCTCTGTTGTGATTTGAGACCAGAGGGTTGTTTCGGTCTTGCCTGAGGGAGCAATAATGTCTCTGCGAACAAGCATATCGCTTTCATCAAAATAATAGTTGAAGGTGTCTCCGTCAGAGGCAACGTAGCTTTCACAGATAAGCTTTTTGCCGTTGAGGTTGGCTTCAGTAACAGTGATTTCACCGATATCGGTTATCTGGAATTTTTCTGACATCTCGGAAAATTCCATACCCTCCATCATATCCTCGGGTACCTCGCAGTACTTCTTGAGGAAGTCGATAAGAAGATATACGGTGTCGGTTGAAGCCATATAGAGCATCTGTGCCGTTACACCCTCGGCTTCGGTGCTGACATAGAAGTTTCCGTTCTTGACAGCCATTGTTGCAGGAGTTTCTGCGTTGCCGTCTTTGTCCACCATTGTGATTACCATAAGATATCTTCCGCCTGCAAAGAGGTCCTGATATTTATGTATGCGGTAAGGCTTAAGCGCAGGATTTTCGGGTACTGTGCCCGAATTTTCACCGCCCTGATTATCAGGCTGAGAGGGATCTACCTGAGAAATATTTCCCATATAATCCTCGGCCTTTGCAGTGTGATCCATATGCTCGCCGGTATACTTTACGTCGGGAACATCACCGGCATCATAAATGTCATCGAGAGGCTGACGGGTGCTGCCCACGGTTTTTCCGTCAAAATCTGCGCCCCATACCTTTCCGTTTTCATCCGTAACAAGTGCATAGGTGGTGTTTTTGTCTTCGTCAATATGTACGCGGTAGGTGCTTCCTGCCGCATCCGTAACGATGAGATTCTCAATCTCCTTTTCACCGCTTGTGAAAAACACGTACAAGGCAACGCCGCCGATAACGAGAAGGCAAATTAAAGAGATAAAGACTCTTTTGAGAATTTTTTTCATTCTTTTGTCTCCTTTTAAAATGGGATATAATTACAATATAAAGATTACCTTATTTTTTCTTAAAAATCAATTATTACGCTGTTAATCTTATATGAATTAGTTTGCTTTCTTATTTCAAGGATTGAAACAAACTGTAAACCGACCAAATCAGAGCAGCTTTTCAACAATACCGTCAAAAGCTTCGAAATCAGCAAGCTCAATTGCACCCTTATCGGCAAGAGCAGGTGTCTTTGTGTCAATGGGAAGCTTTGCAAGTACGGGAATACCGAATTTTGCTGCAACCTCATCGGTTTTGCCCTCTCCGAAGATATAATGCTTCTTGTTGCAGTCGGGGCAGATGAAGTGGCTCATATTTTCAACAATACCTACAATGGGAACGTTCATCATTGAAGCCATATTGATTGCCTTTGAAACAATGAGACCCACAAGGTCCTGAGGGGTGGTGACAACGATGATGCCGTCAACCTTGAGACTCTGGAAAACCGTAAGGGGAACATCACCTGTTCCGGGAGGCATATCGACAAACATAAAGTCAACATCGCCCCAGGCAACGTCTGTGAAGAACTGCTGAATAACGCCGCTGATGACGGGACCTCTCCAGATAACGGGAGCATCCTGACTTTCAAGAAGAAGGTTGACGCTCATAATTCTGATACCGGTCTTGCTCACTGCGGGAATAATGCCTGAAGCGTCAGCCTCGGCTCTGCCGTTGATACCGAACATCTTGGGGATAGAGGGACCCGTTATGTCTGCGTCGAGGATGGCTGTCTGCATACCCCTTGCCTGAACTGCAGAGGCAAGCATAGCTGTTACGGAGGATTTACCTACGCCGCCCTTGCCGCTGACAACTGCGTATATTTTTTTAATGTCACTGTATTCATTCTGCTTGAGATGAAGGTCCTTTTCTTTGCAATCTGAAGAGGAGCAGGATGAACAGTTTCCTGAACATGAACTCATAATGAAACACTGCCTTTCTGTAGTTATATATTATATAATATAATATTATCTGCGTTAAATTATATAATAATACAAAAGAACTCATATGTCAAACAATTTTTAGCATTTTTATTGACCGCAGAAGCCGAGAATGATATAATTTCCTCATAAAAATAAAAGTGAGGATGTTTTTCTATGAAGCAGAAGCTTTCGGGCGTTTTGGCGTGCCTTCTTACAATACTGATTCTCGGCGGAGGAATCACTGCTGCTCTGGTTGTTATGAGCAGTGCGAGAGTGCCCGAGCCTGACGCACAGAACGGCTCAGCAACGGGTAACTCACAGACCGTTACCGAGCCCACTACCGAGGAGGACCCTGTCCCCTATATCGTTTCAACTGCTACTGTAGGTTCTGCAGGTGATATACTTATCCATAAGCCCATTCTTGACGGCGCAAACGAGGGCGGCGGAGTATATTCCTTCGACAGACTTTTTACCTACGTCAGCGAAACCGCACAGAGCTATGATTATTTCGTGCTCAATCTTGAAACTACCCTTGCAGGAAACGAGGGCAGAAGCTACACCACCTACCCCTGCTTCAACAGCCCCGACAGTCTTCTTGACAGTCTTGCTCTTATCGGTACGGATTGCCTTCTTACTGCAAACAATCACAGCTACGATACGGGTGAGTTCGGCTTTCTGCGTACTGTTGAAACAGTAGAAGCGGCAGGCTTTGACCATACGGGCACCTATACCTCTCCTGATGAAAAAAGGTACATCATAGAAGACGTTAACGGTATAAGCTTCGGCTTTATCTGCTACGCCTATGAAACACCCTATAATTCAACAACCGTCAAGGCGCTCAACGGAATACCGATGAATACAAAAACCTCTCCGCTGATAAATTCCTTCGACTATGACCACCTTGATACCTTTTATGAGGATATAGAGACTCAGCTTCAGAATATGAGAAACGACGGAGCCGAGGTGCTGACCGTATATATGCACTGGGGCGACGAATACAAGACCTCCCCGAACAGCTGGCAGAAGAAGATGGCTCAGAGACTCTGCGATATGGGCGTTGACGTAATAGTCGGCGGACATCCTCACGTTGTTGAGCCGGTTGAGCTTCTCACCTCAACTGACGGCGAAAGCAAAACAGTGTGTATTTATTCCGTAGGTAACTTTGTTTCCAACCAGAGAAGAAACGTAATGGGAAAATACAACAGCGGTCACACTGAGGACGGTGCAATTTTTGAAATGACCTTCTCAAAATACAGTGACGGTACAGTATATTTTGAAGGCGTGGACGTCACACCCACCTGGGTACATCTTTACACGGAAAAGGGTAAGCAGGTACATTCCGTTGTGCCTCTTTCCGAAAATATGGATGCCGCCTCTCTCGGACTCAATAAAACCTCGGGCGGATTAGAGAATGCCGAGGAATCCTATGAGAGAACAATGGCTCTTGTAGGTGACGGACTTGCAGAGTGTAACGAGTGGCTTGATACGGTAGAGACACCTGCAGAAAAATATGTAAAGGATAAATAAAACACAAAGCAAGGCGCAAAAAGAATGTGACTTGCTTTTTTTGTAAGAAAAGCTTAAGAATTATAAGATCTTTTGACCTTGATATATTTCTTTAACGGTGATATAATTTCAGCAGCAGATATGAAAGGAGATGAAAAGGTGAAACGCAGAAACCTATCCCTTGACAGGCTTTTTTTTATCGGATGTGCAATATCCTTTCTTCTTCCGGTTATCCCCGCCTTTATCGGCTTTGCAATAAAAGAAATCGCACCCTTCGGTGACAGAACTCTCTGCTCAATGGACGGCTTTTCACAGTACTATCCTATGCTGGAAAATATGGCTGATGCAATAAAAAAGGGAGAGCTTTTTTACAGCTTCAACGGTGCACTCGGCTTTAACTTATGGGCGCAGAGTGCATATTATACAAACAGTCCTCTCTGGCTTATTATTTACATTCTTCCTCACTCGGCTCAGCTTGTGGGAATAAACCTGCTTGTTGTTTTGCGCTTCTGCCTGAGCTCCACCTTCTTTTATTACAGACTTTACAGCACCTACCTTAAGGCTGACGAGATAAAGAAATGCGTTATTTTTCCCGTGATCTCGATTTGCTACGGTCTGAGCGGATACGTACTTGCATTTGCCAATCAGTTTATGTGGGCGGATGTTGTTATGCTTCTGCCACTTGTGATTCTCGGTCTTGAAAGGCTTTGGGAAGGCAGAAGGCCCTTCCTTTATATAATTACTCTGTTTCTCAGTATGTGGTCCTGCTTTTATCTGAGCTATATGGTGTGCGTTTTTGTGTGCCTTTATTTTCTCTACCTTGCGGCAAGGGATAAAAGGGGACTTTCCTACACCGTGAAAAAAGGACTTATCTTCACGGGTTCATCCCTGCTTGCGGCGGCTCTTGCGGCGGTGGTGCTCATACCCGTTTATAAGGCACTTTCTCTTACCCTTGCAAGTGAGCTGGGCTTTGAGGGCAAGCTTCTTTTTAAATACACCGTCAGAGAAATGCTCAGAATGCTTCTGCCCTTCGGCAAGCCCTCTCTTGAGTTTCAGGCACCTAATCTTTACTGCGGTCTTACCGCCGTATTGCTTCTCGGCTTCGCCCTTTTCTCAAAAAGGATTACACTTTATCAGAAGCTTCTTTCTGCAATCTTTCTGGTGTTTATGTTCTTTACGATGAGCCTCAACCTTGGTGAGTACGTGTGGCATGGCTTTCATTATCCCAATCAGCTTCCGGGAAGACAGAGCTTTCTTTTCATCTTCCTTGTTCTGTCCTTCCTTGGTGCCTTTGTTGCGGTTACCTCCGCAAAAAGGCTTCTGCTCGGTGCAGTCAGTGTTGTGATGTGCGTTGAGGTCTGTCTCAATACCTGCTGTCAGCTCGGCACTAACGTGTGGGCTTCCCTCGACAGCTCTATACGGCGCTATGACGGCACCGTAACACAGCTCGCACAGCTTGAAGATAAAGAGCTTTTCTCGCGTGTTGAGTGGGCTGATGTGAATAAAAACAACTACCCTCAGCAGTATTCCTACAAGGGCGTGACCTATTACTCCTCCACCATGAGCGGCGATGCCTATAATTTCTTTCAGCAGCTCGGTATACCGAGATATGCGAAAAATGTAAGCGTTTACTATTATCAGAGCGATATTACAAATGCTCTTTTCGGTCTGGAATATGTTATGCAGCCCGACGGAATAACCGTGTATCACAATCAGTACGCTCTTCCTCTCGGCTTCGTGGCGGATAAATCGGTGCGTGGGTTTGATTTATACGCTCAGGAAAAGGGGGATGCCACTCAGGAGGCTTTGTGGCTGTCTCTTACCGGCGAAGATAAGGTTGATATACCCGCTCAGGCGGAGAAGCTGAAGGCTCAGGGCGTGGAAATTACTCTTTTTGATACGGACAGAATTGAAGGTACGGTTACCGCAGGAAATGACGGTGTACTGCTTTTCACGATTCCCTATGACGGCGGCTGGACGCTTAAAATCGACGGTGAGAAGATACCGCTCTCGAAGGTAGCAGGATATCTCAGCGGTGCTGAAATTACTGCGGGTACTCACGAAATTGAAATGGTTTATACTGTGCCGGGTATAGTTGTCGGCGGGGTTATAAGCGGAATCGGGGTTATTATTCTTCTTGCATGGATATTTATATCAAAAAAGAAGTCCTGAAGGGGACTTCTTTTTTGATGCTCTGCTTTTTAGCCTTTATGTTTAATCAATATTTCAGCTTTCGCCCGAGCCGCTCGGGTGCGGTCCCTTTCACCACCTACTGTGGGAGAGTTTATCTTTTTAACCTTTATGCTGTATCTTACTTTCACTCGTCTGTCGCTCGAGCCGCGGGGCTCATACTTTGTCCCGAGCGACAAAGTATGCAAAACGCTCTCGGGGGGTGCTGACCGTCCGAAAGAAGTTTCGCTGAGGTGTTGAGTCTATGTTTTATATGGCATTGAGAAGTATTTTTCCATTAAGATATCCGAAGCTTGTTGGCGAAACATTTCTGCTCGTCTGCTTCAAAGATAGTCGGGTGTTTCACAGCTCAGTTTACTTGAAGGCTTAATCAAGGAGACCGCTCGGTCCTACCCTTAAGTCAGGCTGTTAAACTTGTCTAATTCATTCGGCATACTTCACCGCACCGTGTATTCCGACAGTCGAAGCCCGCTAAAGCGAGATTTACGTAAGAGAATTCCTCCGACCTTCTGCGACTAAAGGTCGAAGAAAGACCTGACCTTTCTGTTTTTATCAAGCTTTATTTCCAAATGCATTACGGACGTTCCCCGCTGCCTGAAAATGCATACGCAGGCGGACTACACCTTTAAGAAAACATCAGACCTTTTGCCATCGTCAGGCATCTGCGGTATCAGTCTTGTC
>JAZULG010000232.1:0-20665 GCA_045603005.1 Acutalibacteraceae bacterium | reverse complement strand
CGCATTTGAAAGCGCTTCGTAGTTTCATAAGAACTGAAAAATACCTGTATTGAAGCCACAAAACGCATCAAGGCTGTCGCCTTGTGAGGCTTTTGGCAAAAATACGGGGAATTTTGTTCGAGAAACAAATACTGCCTTATGGGGTGTCGGCGTTTACATCCTCTTTTTTTATATCTTATTCTTCGGATATTTTAATAGCTTCACGCATTGCGAGAACCTCGTTGTGGATTCTTTCCTTCTCTTTGCCGGTAAGCTTATAGAAGAAGAAGGGAACACCTGCAAGGAACATCATAAGACCGTGAACAATTGTGTAGAAGAAAAGAAGAGCAATCTTATTTGTGTCGGGACTGACAACTTCATCAACAAAGTCGTAATGAACAACGTTATCAAGAATCTTAGGTGCAAAGAAGGAAGCAATCGCACCGCTGATTGTTGTACCGAGACCTATAACATAAGGCAGTGAAGCGTCGAGTCGCTTACCTGTTTTAAGCTCAAGGTCTTCAAGCACGTCAGCCTGGAACATAAGGGGAAGAAGATTTGATGCACCAAACTGCAAGCCTATAAGGAAGAGGCAGGCAATAAATACAAACATAAGAGGCTTGCTGTCGGTTGTGAAATAGAAGTAACCGATTGTGAAAGCAACGATATTAGCACACACTGAGTAAATACCGCTTGCGATATAAAGCACTCTTGCATTAAACTTTTTAAGAAGTGCGTTTATAACAAGCATACCAACTGCGGTACCGATACCAACGGGAAGAAGAACAAAGATCTTCTTTGAGGGGTCGCCTATAAGCACAATTGCAAGGTAGCCCTCCATAAAGGTTGAAATGCCTCTGAAGCTCTTGAGAAATTCAGAGAGGATAACAACATGTGCATGCTTGTTTTTGATAATATCCCTGAAGCCTGAAAGGGGGTTCTTTTTCTCGGCTGAATAAGGAATTCTTTCTCTTACAAGCTTCATACCGAGAAGCACGGTGATAATACCTATAACACCGCAGAATGCTGCGCAGATTATGTACTGTAAGCCTTCATTGTTCTTCCATATCATACCGATAATAAGAAGGAAGAGCATGGGAGCGGAGTTGCCGACTGCAGATGCAAAGCTTCTGAAGGAAAGAACCTGGTCACGTTCCTTCATATTAGGGGTCATAACATTGGGAAGCATGTTGATTACATTACCGAAGGAACACATAACGCTCCAGAGCAGAGCGATTGTTACAATGTAAATAAACATAAGTGTGCCGGTGAGCTGAGGCGGAGTTATAAAGGTGAGCATCATTATTATTGACATCGGAATAATAACGATAAGCATAACAGGTCTGAACTTGCCCTTTTTACCTGTTTTTCTTCCGTCAATGTACAGTGTGATAAAGAAATTGAGCACAAAAGGCACAATTGTGATTATAGCGTTAAACATGGAGTGGTAGTTTTCGTTATAATCGTTAATACGCAACACGTTGGTAAGATATGTGTTTCTGTTGGCACCGACAACGCCCGTCATAGTTGTGTAAAAGAATACACCTGCAAGGTAAAAAATAAACTCAGGTGTTTTAACGTGCTTCTTGTTGGGGTCGGCATTTGATAAAATTGTGGATTGTGACATAAATTCAGCCTCTTTCTTCATATTTTTTATATCAGTTATGATATAACTTTTTTTCTATATTATCATATTGCACATAAAAATGAAATAGCTAATTTTAAATTAAATGTAAATTTCACAAAAGAAAAGCTATTTATGTCGAAATATTACATTTGACTTAAAGTGTCAACAGTGGTATAATGCATACAGGTCCACGGTTTGTGGTTATAACAAAATATAAACAGGAGGTAAGCTGAAATGAAAAAGATTATCTGTAAGGTTGAATACGATACCGAAAACGCAGAGCTCGTTGCAAAATATACAAGCGGTAATTTCGGTGATGCAGACGGTTTTGAAGAAAGTCTTTATATGACAGAAAATGGAAAGTATTTCCTTTATGTCAACGGCGGTGAAGAATCACCTTACACAGCTGAGAATATCACAAGAATGTCAGCTGAAAAGGCAACAAAGTGGCGCGAAGAGCGCGGCGTTTGATTCGCGGCAAAATAAAACTGCTCACTTCGTAAGAGGTGAGCAGCTTTTCTTTTTACACATTAAATTCAGCATACCATATGAATGTCTGCGATGTACCGGGCTCTGCCTTGCAGATAGCATCCTTCTGTGAGAAATCGTCCTTTTTCTCTGTGGAATCGTTTACACCCCACCATGGCTCAATACAGACATAGGGTGCGCCGGGCTTTGCCCATATTCCGAGATAGGGGGCGTTGCCGAGGTTGAATTTAATATCCGCATTATCTGTGTGAAGAGTAATGTTTTCGGATTTTATACCGTGAAGTATAAGAGCATCCTCGTCAAAAATATGTTCCGTTACGGTGATATCCCTTTCGTTATTAAGTACGGGATAGGTTTCGGGAAGCCTCAGAGACCTTACAAGGTCAATTTTTTCCGTTTCAAGAGTCTCTTCAAGGTCGAAGGAAAGCTTATCACCGATTTTGCAGTTGAATGCGGGGTGCGCACCGAGTGAGAAGTACATTACCCTGTTATTCTTATTCGTAACGGTGTGTGATACAGTGAGCCTGTTGCCGTCAAGAGAAAAAGTAACCTTCACTTCAAAGATATAGGGATACAGCTCAAGAGTTTCGGGGGTTTCCTTGAGAATAAAGGAAACGGAGTCATCACTTTTTTCGAGAAAATCCCATTTCATCTTTCTTGCAAAGCCGTGCTTCGGCATTGTGTACTCCTTGCCGTCGAGACGGTACTTGTCGTCGATAAGTCTTCCGACAATAGGGAAAAGAATGGGGGACTGTCCTGCCCAATATTCGGGATTGCCCTGCCAGAGATATTCCCTCTGTTCTTTTTTAGCGTAAATGCTTGTAAGCTCACAGCCTTGCTCTTTTACGCCGATCTTTAAAATCTCGTTTTCGATATAATGAATCATATTTTTACCTCCCGGTTCTTTTTCTATAATAATACATCATAAATAAAGAGATATCAACACAAAATTTAACATATATATAAAACATATTGAAAATAATCCGGGAAAGTGATATACTCATTCAAAGATAAAAATTATGGAGATGTTTAAATGAGTTCCGCAGCTAAAAGAAAAAATAAAAAAACAGACCCGATAGACATTATAATAAAGCTTCTCATATTCGCTTGCTCTGTTGTAGGCGTGGTATTATTGGGAATGCTTGCAGTTGAGTTCTTTTCCGGAGGTGAGGAGGAAATCGACAACGGAGACAGAAGCACTACAGTATTATCGGTTGAGCAGACAACTACAGAGCCGCAGATAACAGAGCCGCAGGTGACGGAAGAGCCTGAAACAACCGAGCCTGAAACAACAGAGCCTGAAACAACCGAGCCTGAAACAACCGAGTCTGAAACAACAGAAAGTCAGCCTACCCTGGTTGATGAAAATGACCGTATAATCATAAATCCCGAGCAGGAGCTCTGGAATCTTGTTGTAGTCAACGGCACGAGAGCTATGCCTGAGGGTTATGTGCCTCAGCTTGCAACGGTAGCCGGGTCCGATGTAAAGATGGATTTCCGTGTTGCACCCTACTATACGGCTATGTATGATGCCGCAAAGAAGGACGGAATAACTCTTACACCTTATTCAGGTTACAGGTCATATGACAGACAGAAGCGAAACTACAATAACCTTACCGAAAAATATATGAGTCAGTATAATCTCTCAAGAGAGGATGCAGCCGTGAAGGCGGCTACGGTTATCCTTCCTCCGGGAACCAGCGAACACAACCTCGGACTTGCGATGGATATATGCAATACTTACGATTCATTTGCAAATCAGAAGGAATATGCGTGGCTTGTGGAGCATGCTCATGAGTACGGCTTTATACTCCGCTACGAGGCTGAAAAGCAGCCGATTACAGGTATAGTACCTGAGCCGTGGCATTGGAGATATGTCGGTGTAGAGTACGCCGAGGAGATTAAAAACAGCGGACTTTGCCTTGAAGAGTGGCTCACAAGCAAGGGCATAGCTTACTGATAAAAAAGTTTAAAAAACATTATAAAAACTATTGACAAAAGCGGGACATTATGATAATATATCTGCACAACAAAGCAGAGCAGTCAGCTTCTCACCTATGGGATAAGGTTCCGCATAGGTCAATAGACTAAGTTTTTGGTGTATTGATGCGTGGACAGCTCTCTGTTCACGCTTTGATTTTTATGACGAAATGTCAAAATATTCGGAGGTGTATGAACATCGCTATCAAAGAAATGCAAATCAATGAAGAGATTCGTGACAAGGAAATAAGAGTAATTCTCGGTGACGGTGAAGTGCTCGGTATTATGTCAGCAGACGAAGCTCTTAAAATCGCAGAGGAAAAGAACCTTGATCTGGTAAAGATTGCTCCTCAGGCCGTTCCTCCCGTATGTAAAATTATGGACTACGGTAAGTACCGCTTTGAAATGACAAAGCGTGAAAAGGAAGCAAAGAAAAACCAGCACGTTGTTGAAATCAAGGAAATCAGACTTTCACTGGGTATTGACACGCATGACTTCGAAACAAAAGTCAACCATGCGAGAAGATTCATCGCAAGCGGAAACAAGGTCAAGGTATCAATCCGTTTCAGAGGCAGAGAAATGGCTCATACAGAAAACGGACTTGTAACAATGAAGCAGTTTGCTGATGCTTGTGCAGAATTTGCTAACATTGAAAAGGCTGCAAAGCTCGAAGGTAAATCAATGATGATGTTCATGGCTCCCAAGCCGAAAAAGTAATAACAGGAGGAATTTACAATGCCTAAAATTAAAACACACAGCGGTGCAAAGAAGCGTTTTAAGCTTTCCAAGAACGGTAAGCCCATCCGCTACCATGCAAACAAGTCACACATCCTTACAAAGAAGAACACAAAGCGTAAGAGAGGTCTTCGTCAGACAGTTGTTGCCGACAAGACAAACGAGAAGCAGATTAAGCGTCTTATTCCTTACAAATAATTCTTAACCTATCTTAAACTAATAATATCATAACGGAGGTACTTAATCATGGCTCGTATTAAAGGCGCAATGATGACTCGTAAGAGAAGAAATAAAGTATTAAAGCTTGCAAAGGGCTATTACGGCTCAAAGCACAGCCTCTTCAAGACAGCTAAGCAGGCTGTTATGAAGTCAGGTAACTATGCATACATCGGCAGAAAGCAGAAGAAGAGAGATTTCCGTCGTCTCTGGATCACAAGAATCTCAGCTGCTTGTAAGGCAAACGGCATGAACTATTCATCATTCATGAACGGTCTTAAGAAGGCAGACATCACTCTTAACAGAAAGATGCTTTCAGAGATTGCTATTGCTGATCCCGCAGCATTCACAGCACTTGTTGAGAAGGCAAAGGCAGCTCTTTAATCCAAACTGAATTACGTCCGAGATTTATTCTCGGGCGTATTTGTGTTTTTGTAACGTGTTATAATTTAGTCAAAATCAAGGAAAAGGAGGGGAAGGTATGCTGAAAATCGACAGTCTTTCCAATGAAAAAATCAAATTATGTGCAAAGATTATGTCATCTTCAAAGCACCGTAAGCAGCAGGGGATGTTCTTTCTTGAGGGCCTCAGACTGTGCCGTGATGCGGCAATTACGGGCTGCGGAATTGAATTTGCTTTTTTCACTCGAAAGGCAATTGAAACAAAGCCGGAAGCGGTTGAGCTTATAAGCAAGGCTTCTTCACAGTACTTTGAAATTTCTGATCAGGTAGCGGCTAAGCTCTCTCTTACCGAATCCTCTCAGGGCTTTTACTGCCTTTGCAGAATAGAGCATAAAAATGCAGAAATACATTCTGACGGTAAATATATCGCCCTCGAAAATATTCAGGATCCCTCGAATCTCGGTGCGATTTGCAGGACTGCAGAAGCACTCGGTATTAGCGGAGCAATTCTTTCGGGCTGCTGTGACAGATATTCCCCTAAGGTACAGCGCAGTGCGATGGGCTCGCTTCTGAGACTCGATATCATCGACTGTGAGGATCTTAAGGAATATCTCCTTGAGCTTAAGTTGATGGGAATGAAGCTTTACGCCACTACTCCTGATGACTCCGCTGAAAAAATTACTATGTGCGATATGTCGGGCGGTGCTGTTGCCGTTATCGGAAACGAAGGTAACGGTGTTACAGAAGATGTGTTTTCCGTCTGTGAAAAGGTTACAATACCTATGCTCGGAAGAGCGGAGTCTCTCAATGCATCTATGGCGGCAGCCATAACGATGTGGGAAATGATGAGGTGAGCCGATGGAAAATAAGGTTTTCTGGGTATGGCTCCAGAGTCATATAGGCTTTGCAAACCCGTATAAGGAAATTATCGACCATTTCGGTACTCCCGAGGCGGTGTATAATACAACGGAGCAGGAACTTAAGGAATGTGAGTTTCTTAAGGGAAAGAGGGTTCTTCCCAAAAAGCTTCTTGACAAAGATATTACAGAGGCGCAAAATACGGTTGAGCTTTGTAATAAGCACGGTATATTCATTGTAACTCCGGATAGTAAATGGTTTCCCGAGGGGCTTAAGCATATCAGCAATCCGCCTATGGTGCTTTATGTAAGGGGAGACATTGAGTGTCTTAATCCTGTCTTTCCCGTTGCGGTTATCGGAAGCCGTACTCCTTGCAAGTATGGCGAAGAAAGCGCAAGAAAAATTGTAACCGAGCTTGTCGGCTCTTCGGCGGTTATAGTCAGCGGAGGAGCTCTCGGAATTGACAGTGTGGCTCACAGAAGCGCAATAGAGGGCGGAGGTAAAACCGTACTTGTTATGGGCTGCGGTCACGGCGACGGTTATCTTCCGGAAAACAGTGAGCTTCGTAAAAGCGTTTATCATAACGGAGCCTTAGTCAGTGAATATCCGCCTTATACACAGGTATATCCGGGCAGCTTCCCTTTGCGGAACAGAATAATTTCAGGTCTCAGTAGGGCAGTTGTTATTATTGAGGCTGCTCAATACAGCGGTACATTCAGCACAGCTAAGTATGCAATGAAGCAGAGTAAACCGCTTTTTGTTCTGCCGGGTGATATTGAGAGCGGTAATTTTGACGGCTCAAATCAGCTTATTACCGAAGGAGCAACCGCAATTTTTTCGGCAAAGGATATTCTCGTCTCTCTGGGGTTGAGAGAAAAGATAAAAGAAGTCCCGAAGCAAAAGAATAACGATGCGTTCTCAGGCGTGACCGTTCTGTCGGAATTTTCTAAAAAAACGAAGTCGAAAAAGGCAAAAAAGAATAAAGCAAAGGAAATATTATCTGAAACGGAAGAAAAATCCGTACAGAAAGTAAAAAATCTTCCTGAAAGTATTTCTAAAAACGCTGAAATGGTGTATAATTTAATGTCCGACGGTAAATGCACTATGGACGAAATTGCCAACAGCTCAGAGCTTACGCCTTCAAAGATACTTGCTGCGCTTACTGAGCTTGAGCTTGAAGGTGTTATAAGAAAAACCGCGGATGCTTACAGTCTGATTTAAAATAAATCCAGTTAGAAAAGGTGAAAAATATATGGCAAATCTTATTATTGTAGAGTCACCCTCCAAGGCAAAAACACTTAAGAATTATCTTGGCAGCGGATATGAAATCATCGCTTCAAAGGGCCATGTCAGGGATCTTCCCGCGGCCAAGCTCAGCGTTGATATAAAAAATGACTTTGCACCTAAATACAGTATAGTAAAAGGAAAGGAAAAGCTCGTCAAGGAACTTAAGGCAGCGGTTGCCGCAAGTGACGAGGTCTTTCTCGCAACTGACCCTGACCGTGAAGGAGAAGCAATTTCATGGCATCTTGCAGAAATTCTCGGTCTTGACCTTAATAAGCTTAACCGTGTTACCTTCAACGAAATTACGGGTACAGGTGTCAGAAACGGTATGGCTAATCCGAGAAGGGTTGACGTTGACCTTGTAAACGCACAGCAGGCAAGACGTATTCTCGACAGACTCGTCGGATACAAGCTCAGCCCCTTTGTTTCACAGAAAATCAGAAGGGGACTTTCTGCAGGCCGTGTGCAGAGTGTAGCGGTACGTATGATAGTTGACCGCGAAAATGAAATCAGAGCCTTCGTTCCTGAAGAGTACTGGTCAATTGAGGGCAAGTTCCTCTTTTCAAGAAAGAACATTTCTGCAGATTTTTACGGCGACGAAACAGGTAAGATTGAGCTTAAGAGTAAGGAAGAGGCAGATGCGATTCTTGCAAGACTTGACGGCGCGTCATACTATATCAGTGCACTTAAAAACGGCAAGAGAACAAAGAATCCCGCACCTCCCTTCATAACCTCTACACTTCAGCAGGAGGCTTCGAGAAGACTCGGCTTCAGAGCTGAAAGAACAATGAAAATTGCACAGGAGCTTTATGAAGGTGTTAATATTGCGGGCTACGGCTCAATCGGTCTTATAACCTATATGAGAACCGACTCTCTTCGTATTTCAGAAGAAGCAAGAGCCGCTACAAATGAGTTTATCCGCGATAACTTCGGAGAGAAGTACCTTCCCGAGAAGCCCAGATACTACAAGTCAAGAAGCAATGCTCAGGACGGTCATGAGGCAATCAGACCCTCAACCGTTGCTCTTACTCCCGATAAGGTAAAGGATAACCTTTCGGCAGAGCAGTATAAGCTTTATACTCTTATCTGGAACAGATTTGTTGCTTCAATGATGGCATCCTGCATTCAGAATACATCAAAGCTTGAGATAAGAAGTACAGTAAGCGGTGCGCCTGAGGATAAATACTGCATCTTCACTGCAAGCGGATACTCAGTTAAGTTTGACGGTTATACCGTACTTTACGATATGGGTGACGGTGATGAGAAATCCAAGCTTCCCGACGGACTCGTCAGCGGTGAAGCGGTAAAGCTTAAGGAGCTTGTACCTGACCAGCACTTTACTCAGCCTCCCGCAAGATATACTGAGGAGTCACTCATCAAGACTCTTGAGGAAAACGGAGTAGGCAGACCGAGTACCTATGCTACAATTATTTCTACAATCACAAAGCGTGAGTATGTTGAAAGAAAGGCAAAGCAGCTTGTACCCACAGAGCTTGGTGAGGCAATAGTAAATCTGCTTAAAGAAAAGTTTAAGAATATTGTAAACGTAAAGTTTACCGCTCAACTTGAAACAGACCTTGATATGGTCGGTGAAGGCAAAGAGGATTATATAAGAATGCTCCATAACTTCTATGACGATTTTGAGGTTAATCTTCAGAAGGTCAAGAAGGAAATGGAAGGCGTAAAAATTCAGCTTCAGGAGGATATTACCGATATTCCATGTGAAAAATGCGGCAGAATGATGGTTATTAAATCAGGACGCTTCGGCAAATTCCTTGCCTGTCCCGGTTATCCCGAGTGTAAGACAACAAAGCCCTACGTTGTTGAAACAAAGGCACGTTGTCCCGTTTGCGGCGGAAAGGTTATGTCCAAAAAGTCAAAGAAGGGATATACTTTCTTCGGATGTGAAACATGGCCCGGTTGCAATTTTATGACATGGGATAAGCCTACTGATGAAATTTGTCCTCAGTGCGGAAAGTCACTTTTCAAGGGCAAGGGCGGAATGCTTTCCTGCCTTGACGAAAAGTGCGGCTACAAGGCAAAGGCAAAGAGAAAGAAAGATAAAGAAGAATAAAGAGGTGAGATTATGGCAGAAGAAATTAAAATTATAGGCGGCGGTCTTGCGGGCGTTGAAGCGGCATGGCAGCTTGCAAACAGAGGCTTTAAGGTGAAGCTTTATGAAATGAAGCCTGTGAAATATTCTCCTGCCCATAAGCTTTCTACCCTCGGTGAGCTTGTCTGTTCGAATTCACTCAAGGCAAAAAGACTTGAATCTGCTGCGGGACTTCTCAAGGAAGAAATGAGAGTATTCGGCTCAATCTGTATGGAATGTGCCGATATGTGTGAGGTACCCGCAGGCGGTGCTCTTGCCGTTGACAGACACGAATTTTCAAGGCTCATTACCGAGAGAATCGAAGCTCACGAAAATATAGAGATAATCCATGAGGAAGTGTGTGAAATTCCCGATGGTAACGTAATCATTGCGGCAGGTCCTCTCGCGTCGGATTCACTCAGCGACAGTATTGCAAAGCTATGCGGAGAAGGACTTCACTTCTTTGATGCTGCGGCACCTATTGTTACTCTCGAGAGCGTCAATATGGAAAAAGCCTTTACCGCATCCCGATACGAAAGAGGCGGTGAGGATGACTACATCAACTGTCCGATGAATAAAGAGGAGTACGAGACCTTTTATGAGGCTCTCATTACCGCAGAGGGCGCATCTCTTCATTCCTTTGACAAAAAAAAGGATTTCTATGAGGGTTGTATGCCTATAGAGGTTCTCGCTTCAAGAGGTAAGGATACAATGCGTTTCGGACCGATGAAGCCGGTAGGGCTCAGAGACCCGCGTACGGGACACAGACCCTGGGCGGTGCTTCAGCTCAGAAAAGAAAACAGCACAGGTACAATGTTCAACCTTGTCGGCTTCCAGACTAACCTTAAATTCGGAGAGCAGAAGCGGGTATTTTCAATGATACCTGCCCTTGAAAACGCTGAGTTCGTACGGTACGGAGTAATGCACCGTAACACTTTTATCGATTCACCGAGGCTTCTCAACGGTGACTTCAGCTTCAGACAAAGAGAAAATCTTTTCTTTGCAGGGCAGATTACAGGTGTTGAGGGCTATATGGAGTCAGCCGCAAGCGGAATTATGGCGGGAATCAATATGGCAAGAAGGCTTCAGGGTAAGAAATCACTTGTTCTTCCCGAAACAACGATGATAGGCGCACTCAGCAGATATATAAGCGACCCGACGGTAGTAAATTTTCAGCCTATGGGAGCTAATTTCGGAGTTTTACCTGCCATCGAGCCTAAAATAAGAGATAAAAAAGAACGCTATGCGGCTTTATCGGAAAGAGCTGTTGACTCAATGAAAAAATATCTTGAAAGTGAGGGGTACTGATGAACTTTGATGAGTTTGAAAAAATAATCGGTTACACATTCAAAAATAAATTGCTTCTTAAAACTGCACTTACACACTCCTCTTACGCGAACGAAAGACATCCCGACGGTGAGTGCAATGAAAGACTTGAATTTCTCGGCGATTCCGTACTCGGAGTAATAACTGCAGATTATTTCTATCATAACCTTAATCATCTTCCTGAGGGAGAGATGACTAAGAAGAGAGCGCAGTGTGCCTGCGAAAAATCTCTTTTCGGCTTTGCAAAGGAGATAAATTTAGGCAAGTATATCCTTCTCGGCAAGGGTGAAGAAAACACCAACGGAAGAAATCGTGCGTCAATACTTGCCGATGCTTTTGAAGCAGTTATAGCCGCTATTTATCTTGACGGAGGACTTGAGGAAGCGAGAAAATTCGTGCTTGATTTTGTTAAGAAGGCGGCAACACAGCAGGTAGCCTTCAGAGACTATAAAACCGAGCTTCAGGAAATTATACAGAAGAATCCCGACGAGCATCTTACTTACGTTCTTGTAGGTGAGAGCGGACCTGACCACAACAAGCGTTTCGAGGTTGAGGTAAGATTAAACCGCAACGTAGTAGGCTGCGGAATCGGAAGAAGTAAGAAGCTTGCAGAGCAGCAGGCGGCCAAGGAAGCTCTTGAGCTTATGGGTATAAAAAGTTGAAGCATATAAACGTTGCCTTATTTGTGTCGGATTTAGGCTGTCCTCACCGATGCAGCTTCTGTAATCAGAAAACGATTTCAGGAAAAATAACGCCTCCCACTGCAGAGGATGTTGAAAAGGCGGTAGGAACTGCACTTTCAACATCGGAATGTAATGAGGGTGAAATCGCATTTTTCGGCGGAAGCTTTACTGCAATCGACCGAGGATATATGCTTGAACTTCTTAAAAAAGCAGGAGAATATGTCAGTAAGGATATGTTCAGGGGGATAAGAATCTCCACAAGACCTGACTGTATTGATGCTGATGTACTTGCCGTACTGAAAAAATACGGTGTAACCTCAATTGAACTCGGCTGTCAGAGTATGGACGATGAGGTGCTCAGTCTCAATAACAGAGGTCATTCGAGTGCTTGTGTACCGTCTGCCGCAGAGCTTATAAAAAGCTTTGGCTTTGAGCTTGGTGTACAGATGATGACGGGTCTTTACGGTGATACGCCGGAAAAGAGTATTGAAACGGCGAAAAAGCTGATTGCACTTGAGCCGGATACAGTCCGTATATATCCGACAGTTGTGCTTGAAAATACAGAGCTCGAAAGACTTTACCGAAAAGGGGAATACACTCCTCAAACTCTTGAAGAAGCGGTGGATTTATGCTCGGAGCTTCTTATGATGTTCAACGAAAAGGGCGTAAAGGTCATTCGTATGGGACTTCATTCGGGCGGTAATGTTGAAGAAGGCTATGTGGCAGGTGTATATCATCCCGCATTCCGTGAGCTATGTGAAAGCCGTATATATTTAAAAAATACAGAAAAAGAGCTTGAAAAAATTTCAGGCAGGGATATAGAAATTACCGTTGGCAGCAGATATGTATCGATGCTTACGGGTCAGAAAAAATCAAATATAAAAGAACTTGAAAATAAAGGCTATAAGGTCAGAATAGTTCAGGATAACAGTTATCCTAAGTATAAAATAACAGTGCGAGGAATTGAAAAATGACATTAAAGGCACTTGAAATGCAGGGCTTCAAATCCTTTCCCGAAAAGACAACGCTTAACTTCGGTAAAGGTATAACTGCGGTTGTCGGTCCCAACGGCAGCGGTAAAAGTAATATTTCCGATGCGGTACGCTGGGTACCCGGTGAGCAGTCATCAAAGTCACTGCGCGGCTCAAAAATGGAGGATGTTATTTTTGACGGTACCAAAATAAGAAAGGCACACGGCTTTGCCCAGGTTACACTCCGTCTTGATAACAGCGACGGAAATCTCAAGGGGTATGACGGTGACGAGGTATCTGTAACCAGAAGATACTACCGCTCAGGTGAAAGTGAATACAAAATCAACGGCGTTAACGTACGTCTTAAGGATGTTCACGAGCTGTTCATGGATACAGGCCTCGGCAGAGACGGTTATTCAATGGTCAGCCAGGGCAAAATCGCCGATATGGTAAGCGGTAAGGGCAGGGAATGCCGTGAAATGCTCGAGGAAGCGGCAGGTATTTCTTCATACAGATACAGACGTAACGATTCTCTCAAAAAGCTTTCTCAGGCTGAGGAAAATCTTGTGCGATTGAGGGATATTCTTACTGAACTCGAAGGCAGAATCGGTCCTCTTAAAACACAGAGTGAGAAGGCACAGAAATTTCTTGTGCTTGCCGCCGAAAAGAAGGAGATTGAAATCGGTCTCTGGCTTTATAATATTGATAAGCTTCGTGAAAGTCTCAGTAAGCAGCAGGACAGTATTGCGATCGCAACGGGTCACTATGAAAAAGTTGAGCAGGAGCTTTCCGAAATTGAAGCGGCAATTGAAAAGTGTATTACAGATACGCAGAACATAAACATAGAGATTGATGAAATAAGAAATACTATTTCTCTTATTGAGGAAAAGGCTGCGAATACTGCAGGTGAGCAGGCGGTACTCAGAAAGTCAATTGAGCATAACAATGAAACAATAGAGAGAATCGGTAAGGACAGAGATGATTCGGAAAACAGTCAGCAGCAGCTTTTGAAAGAGATTGCTATTGAGGAAAAGCTGATAAATCAGATTAAAGCAATCCGTGCCGAAAAAAGTGAGCTTCTTTCAAAGGCACAGGGCGAGCTTGATAAAATGCAGTCCGAGGGTGGCAATCTCGACAGTGAGAGTGCAGAGCTTTCAAGAAACGTCACAGAGCTTACAAAGGAGCTTTCCGATTGCAGAGTAGCATATTCAACCGCTATGTCTTCAATCAGTGAGGTGAAGTCAAGAGTTGAGATTATAGATCAGCTTATTTTCGGTAAAAAAGAGGCAGTCGAGCTTCTCGGTAAAGAGGTATCCGCAAAGGAGAAGACTATTGCCGATGCAGATGCGGTAATTATTTCCGTAAATAATTCAGTTAACGGATACGCTTTGCGTCTCAGTTCAAAAAACGAAAAGGCAGATACAAGCAAAAAAGAGCTTGATAATATGGTTTTCGAATCTCAACGCACATCTTCAAAAATTAAGATGCTTGAGGAACTCGAAAAGAATATGGAAGGCTATTCAGGTGCCGTAAAGAAGATAATTAAGGAGAGCCAGAAGGGTGCTCTCAAGGGTATTCACGGTACAGTTTCTCAGCTTATTTCAGTTGATTCGGAATATGCTGTTGCTATTGAAACCGCCCTCGGAAATGCTATTCAGAATATAGTTACCGATACTGAAAACGATGCCAAGAATGCTATTAATCATCTTAAAGCAACCAATGCAGGCCGAGCTACCTTCCAGCCTATTTCAGCTGTCAAGGGCAAGAGCCTTGATGAAAAAGACCTTGATGAATGCTATGGTTATGTTGATATAGCCGCAAACCTTCTCCGTACTGACAGCAAGTATGAGGAAATTATATCCTCTCTTCTCGGTAAGGTTGTTGTGGCTGAGGATCTTACAAGTGCAATAGCTATAGCAAAGAAATATTCCTACAGATTCAAAATCGTCACACTTGACGGTCAGGTTATCAATACAGGCGGTTCAATGACCGGCGGTTCTCTTGCACAGAGTACGGGTATTCTTTCAAGAGGTACTGAAATTGAGCAGCTTAAGGAAAAAGAAAAAGAGCTCAATGCGAAGCTTGCGGTGAGTCAGAAGGCTTATGAAGAGCTTGTGAAGGAAATTGAGGCTCTTGAGGGCGTACTTGCTGCCGAAAAGGAAAAGCTCGTATCCTCTCAGGAAGAAAAGATACGTCTTCAGGGTGAATATAATCTTACTCTTCAGCAGTATAAGGATGTAAAGGATGCACTTGATAATCTTATTTCCGAAAAGAGCAGCGCAGATGAAAGAGTTTATACCATTGAGGCTGAGTGTGAAATTCACAAGGAAAAGATGGATGAATTTGCAAAAGCTATTCAGGATAATGAAAACAAGCTTATTATGCTTGATTCAAGAAAATCTGAGCTTTCAAGCAGAAGAAAAGAGCTTTCAGACGAAATTTCAGCCCTTAATCTTGATATTCACGGCGCGGACAGAGACCTCAATGCAAGAAATCAGGCTCTCGGACTTCTTAAGGCGCGTCTTGTAAGCCAGGAGGATAAGGATAGAGAGCTTGATAAGGAAATTGAGCTTATAAGAGAGAGAAATGCTGAAATTGAAAACGAAATTCTTGCTCTTATTTCTCTTGGCGAATCCTATGTTGAACAGATAAAGAATGCAAAGAACGATATCGTTTCTCTTCAGAATCAGAGAACCTCAGCTGAGGAGAAGTCTCAGCTTCTCCGTAACGAGGAAAGAAATAAAACCTCAGAAAGAGAAAAAATCAGCGGTGAAAAAGCAAGACTTGAGGAGCGTAAGGAAACAATGCTCCGTGAGTATGACGATACAGTCAATAAGCTTTATGAGGAGTACCAGCTTACAAAGCGTGAAGCTGAAGCAATAGGCGAAAAGCCTGAGGATCCTAAGGGAGCACAGAGAAGGCTTCACGAAATCAAGAACTCAATCAGAGCACTCGGTTCTGTTAATGTGGGTGCTATTGAGGAGTATAAAGAGGTAAGTGAGCGCTACGAATTTATGTCCGAGCAGGTTTCCGATGTTGAAAAGAGCAAGAAGGAGCTTATTCGTCTTATTGAGGAGCTTACCTATAAGATGAGCCATCAGTTCCGTGAGCAGTTTGTTAAAATCAACGATAATTTTAACGAAACCTTCCGTGAGCTTTTTGGTGGCGGTAAGGCTGAGCTCATTCTCGAAAATCCCGCTGACGTACTTGAGAGTAACATCGATATCAAGCTTCAGCCTCCCGGGAAGAATGTCAAGCGACTCGATTCTCTTTCCGGCGGTGAAAAGGGACTTTCAGCAATTGCACTTCTATTTGCAATTATGAAGGTTAATCCCGCACCGTTCTGCATTTTTGACGAGGTTGAGGCAGCTCTTGACGATGTTAACGTACAGAGATATGCTCAATACGTACGTAGAATGACAGATAACACACAGTTTATTCTCATCACACACAGACGCGGTACTATGGAAGAGGCGGATATGCTTTACGGTATCACTATGCAGGAGCAGGGTGTATCTAAGCTTCTTGAGCTCAAAACTGCGGAGCTTGCTAAAAAGCTGGGAATAACACAGTAAGGAGACACAATAATGGGTATATTTAAAAAATTCGGCTTCGGACTCAAAAAAACCCGTGAAGGTATGACGGGCAGAATTGAAGACGTACTCGGAGCCTATGAGGAAATAACAGACGATTTATACGAAGACCTTGAAGAGGCACTCATTATGGGTGATGTTGGTATGAAAACTGCGGTTGACATCGTTGAGGAGCTCAGAAAAAGAGTTAATCGCAACGAGGTGCGCAATCCCAAGCACGCTAAGATGATAATTGCAGATATTGTTGCCGATATGATTGACGGCGGCGAGGATATGGGTCTTATTACTATTCCTTCAATTATTCTTGTAATAGGTGTTAACGGTGTAGGTAAAACGACCACCATCGGTAAGCTTGCCGCAATGTATAAAAAAGAGGGTAAGAAGGTTATCCTCGGTGCGGCAGATACCTTCAGAGCTGCGGCTATCGAGCAGCTTGAGGTATGGGCAGACAGAGCGGGTGTTGATATCGTAAAGCATAAGGAGGGTGCAGACCCTGCGGCAGTTGTTTACGATACAATAAGCGCAGGTATCGCAAGAGACTGTGATATTATTATCTGCGATACTGCAGGCAGACTTCACAATAAGAAAAATCTTATGGATGAGCTTGCAAAGATATACAGAGTTGTTGAAAAGCAGCTTCCTTATGCTGACCGTGAGATTCTTCTCGTACTTGATGCTACAACCGGTCAGAATGCGGTAAGCCAGGCTAAGGAATTTATGAATGTTGCAGAGCTTACAGGTATTGCACTTACAAAGCTTGACGGTACTGCAAGAGGCGGTGTTGTTCTTGCAATTAAGAATGAGCTTAAGCTTCCCGTTAAGTTTATCGGTGTCGGTGAGCAGATTGATGACCTTCAGCCCTTCAAGCCTTCTGTTTTTGCAAAGGCACTCTTTGAGGATACCTCAACAGTTGAGGAGGAATAAGAAATGAAAATTCTTATTGCAACTCACAATAAGCATAAGCTCAGCGAGATGGCAAGAATTCTTGAGCCTATGGGATACGAGGTAGTTACAGATACGGATTTAGGCTTTACACTTACTGAGGCCGAAGAAAACGGCAGTACCTTTCTTGAAAACGCAAGAATAAAAGCCGAGAGCGGCTGCAAGGAAAGCGGCATACCCTGTATTGCCGATGACAGCGGACTTTGTGTTGATGCCCTGAACGGTGAGCCGGGAGTTTTCTCTGCAAGATACAGCGGAGAGCACGGTGATGACAAGGGTAACAATGAAAAACTTCTCTTTAATCTTAAGGATGTAGCTGATGAAAAGAGAACCGCCCGCTTTATGTGTGCGATATGTGTTTCCTTCCCCGACGGCAGCGAGATAACTGCTGAGGGTGTGTGTGAGGGCAAAATCGGCTACGAATACAGAGGCAATAACGGCTTCGGCTATGATCCGCTTTTTATGGTGGGTGATAAAAGCTTTGCTGAGCTTTCCGCCGCAGAAAAGGATGCAGTAAGCCACAGAGGTAATGCACTAAAAAAATTAGAAAAATTACTTTCAAAATAAATTATAAACAGGAGATCTTTAAATGACAGGTAAAGAAAGAGCACAATGGAGAGCTCAGGCAAACCATCTTGAACCTCTTTTTCAGATTGGCAAGGGCGGTATGTCCGAGGCACTTATCAAGCAGACAGATGATGCTCTCAGAGCAAGAGAGCTTATAAAGGTAAAGGTTCTTCTTGAATCTTCACCCATTACACCCAGGGAAACAGCAGACGAGCTTGCAAGGGCAACGGGTGCTGAGGTTATTCAGGTAATCGGCGGTGTTATTGTCCTTTACAGAGAAAGTCCCGAGCTTAAGGAAAAGGCTGCTCAGAAGGCAAAGAACATCAAAAAGGCTGCAAAGCTTAAAAGAGAAAAGGCTCTTGCCGAAAAGAAGGAAAGCAAGAAGAAGTTCCGTTTTACAGGCAACGTAGCAAAGTCAAAGGGCAGAAAGTAATGCGTATCGGAATATACGGCGGTACCTTCAATCCGCCTCACAAAGGACACAGAAGACTTGCTGAAGCTATGCTTAAAGATGCAAGACTTGATAAAATTCTAATAATTCCGGCGGGGACTCCTCCTCACAAGGAAAGTCCTGACCTTGCTGATGACAGTAGCCGTCTTGCAATGTGTGAGCTTGCTTTTTCAGGAAGCGGCTTCGAAATAAGCGACATTGAATTGAAGCGTGACGGTAAAAGCTTTACATTTGATACAGTCACAGAGCTCAGAAGGATATATCCTGAGGAAGAGCTGTTTCTCATCATCGGCTCGGATATGCTTTTGTCCTTTGATAAGTGGTACAGATACAGGGATATCCTTATGGAGGTTACTCTTTGCGTTGCCACAAGAGAGGACGAAATCAGCCGTGATGAGCTTCTCAGATATGCAGATAACGTACTCGGTCTTCGTGGGGATGAAATTTTTGTTTCGGAGATTTCACCCTTCGAATGCTCATCTACCGAGGTGCGAAAAAAAATCAGTGCAGGTGAGAGTACCGACGAGCTTATCGACAGTACCGTAAGCTCTTATATAGCTGAAAATAATATTTATAGTGATAAGTACACACCGTGGCGTAAGCTTTTAAAAGAAAGACTTCTCGAAAAAAGATATATACATTCCCTTAATGTTGCCGACAGTGCAAGGGAGCTTGCGAAAAAGTACGGTGCCGATGAGGAAAAAGCCTATTTTGCAGGTCTTGTTCATGATATAATGAAAAATGCAAGTGAGGAAGAACAGTTGCAAATTATGGAAAAAGGTGGTATAATCCTTAGCCGTACGGAAAAAGAGAATAAAAAGCTCTGGCACGCTATGGCAGGTGAATGTTACCTCAGATGTGAAAAGGGGATAACCGATGCGGACATTCTCAATGCGGTAAGGTATCACACAACGGGTAGAGCGGGAATGAGTCTTCTTGAAAAGATTGTATATATAGCCGACTATATTTCCGTCGAAAGAGATTACGACGATGTTGATGTGATGCGTGAGCTTTCAATGAATATAGGGCTTGACGAAGCGGCATTATATGCACTTAAATTCTCATTTAAGTCACTTTCAAAAAAAGAAAAGCTTATTCATACAGACAGTGTGGAATATTATAACGAACTGATAATTGAAAGAGAGGGAAAAATATGACAGAGCTTGAAAAAGTAAAAGAAATAGTCAGAATTCTTGACAATAAAAAGGCCAAGGATATAAAGGCTATTGAAATAATAGAGCATTCAATTGTTGCAGATTACTTTGTTATTGTTTCAGGTACATCAAACACTCATGTCAAGTCACTTGTTGATGAGGTTGAGTTTGAAATGAAGCAGAAGGGTGTTGAGCCCTATCATATCGAGGGTAAGGCAACAGGTTGGATTCTTATTGACTATGATACAATCCTTGTTCATGTTTTCACAGGTGAGACAAGAGACTATTATAATCTCGAAAGACTCTGGCAGGATGCAAAAGAAATTGATTTATCCGATGTTATTACAGAGGACTGAATAATAAACTAATTAAACGGAGTGATAAATTTGTATTACGATTTTAAAAAGGCAGAACAGAAATGGCAGGATAAATGGGAGGAAGCAGGTGTTTTCCACGCTCAGGATAACTGCGACAAGAAGAAGTTCTACGCTCTTGTAGAGTTCCCTTATCCCAGCGGAAGCGGTATGCACGTAGGTCACATCAAGGCTTATTCAGGTCTTGTGGTTGTCTCACGTAAACGCAGAATGGTAGGTTACAATGTGCTTTTCCCCATCGGCTTTGATGCGTACGGCCTTCCCACAGAAAACTCAGCTATCAAAACAGGTGTCCATCCCAGACAGCTTACGGATAATAATATAGCAAAGTTTACCTCACAGCTTAAGAGAGTAGGCTTCTCCTTCGATTGGGACAGAGTGGTTGATACCACAGAAGAGGGCTACTATAAGTGGACCCAATGGATTTTCCTTAAGATGTTTGAAAACGGACTTGCTTTCAGAGACAAGACTCTCGTTAACTATTGCCCCTCATGTAAGGTTGTTCTCTCAAACGAGGACTCTCAGGGCGGCAAGTGCGACATCTGCCACAGTGATATCGTGCAGAAGTCTAAGGACGTTTGGTACCTTCGTATCACAGAGTACGCAGACAAGCTTCTTGAAGGACTTAAGGACGTTGACTATCTCCCTAACATTAAGATGCAGCAGGTCAACTGGATCGGTAAGTCGACAGGTGCTTTTGTTAACTTCTCTATCAAAGAGGTTGAGGAAAGCCTTCGCGTTTACACTACTCGTTGTGATACCTTGTTTGGCGTAACCTTTATGGTTATTGCTCCCGAGCATCCCATTATTGAAAAATACCGTGATAAAATTGCAAATATTGATGCACTTGATGCATATAAGGATGAATGTGCCAAGAAGACCGAGTTTGAGCGTACTCAGCTTGTCAAGGATAAGACCGGTGTCAAGATCGAGGGTCTTACTG
>JAZULG010000231.1:0-24378 GCA_045603005.1 Acutalibacteraceae bacterium | reverse complement strand
GGGACGGCAGTCTGTTTCGTTGAAGCGGATTGACATACCCTGTCTTGTTGCAACAAGAATATCCTCGTTACCGTCGGTAAGACGTACCCATGAAAGCTCGTCTCCCTCATCAAGGTTTATTGCAATAATACCGCTCTTACGAAGATTACGGTACTGCTCAAGCTCGGTACGCTTAATGATACCGTTTCTTGTAACCATACAGAGGTACTTTGTCTCTTCGCCGCCGAAGTCGGGTACCTTTATCATTGAGCTTATCTTTTCCTCTGCTTCAAGAGGCAGAAGGTTAACAACGTTCATACCCTTGCTCTGTCTGCTGCCCTCGGGAATCTCATAGCCCTTGAGACGGTATACCTTACCCTTGGTGGTAAAGAACATAATAAAGTCGTGACTTGAACAGGTGAACATTGTCTGTGCAACGTCCTCTTCTCTTCTTGTCATACCCTTTACGCCTCTGCCGCCTCGTCTCTGAAGTGAGTATGCCTGAGCAGGCTGACGCTTGATGTAGCCCATATTGGTAAGAGTATAAACACATTCTTCCTCAGGGATAAGATCTTCAATATCAACCTCACCGCTGATTGCGGCAATTTCGGTTCTTCTTTCATCTCTGAACTTGTCACCGATAGCCTGAGCCTCTGTCTTTACAATTTCCTTAACCTTTGCTTCGGAAGAAAGAATCTCATTATATTCCTGAATCTTGAGGTTAAGTGCGGCTAATTCCTCTTCAATCTTTGTTCTTTCAAGACCGGTTAACTGACCTAAACGCATCTTAACGATAGCATCAGCCTGAATTTCGGTAAGTCCGAAGCGATCAATAAGAGCCTGCTTACCTGTTGCCTGATCCTTTGATGCACGGAGAATTTTGATAACCTCGTCAATAAAGTCAAGAGCAATCTTGAGACCCTCTAAAATATGAGCTCTTTCCTGAGCCTTCTTAAGGTCATAGCGTGTTCTTCTTACAATAACCTCTTCCTGGAAGCGTACATAATGCTCGAGTACCTGCTTGAGCGTGAGGATTTTAGGCTCACCGTTTACAAGTGTAAGCATAATGATACCGTAGGAAACCTGAAGCTGTGTAAGTGAGAAAAGATGGTTAAGAACAACCTGAGGATTAGCATCTCTCTTAAGGTCAACAACCAATCTCATGCCCTCACGGTTTGAATAGTCGTTGATATCTGCAATACCTTCGATTTTCTTATCCTTTACAAGGTCTGCGATTGATTCGATAAGACGGCGCTTATTTACCTGATAAGGAAGCTCGGTAACAACGATTGAGAATCTGCCGTTTTTGTTTTCAACAATTTCAGTTCTTGCTCTTACAACGATTTTTCCTCTACCTGTAGCATAAGCTGCTCTGATACCGCTTCTGCCCATAACAATACCTGCTGTGGGGAAGTCGGGACCCTTGATAAACTGCATAAGCTCATCAAGCTCACAGTCGGGATTATCGATGTAATAGCACATACCGTCAACAACCTCACCGAGATTGTGGGGAGGAATGTTTGTTGCCATACCTACAGCGATACCCGTTGAGCCGTTTACAAGGATATTCGGGAAACGTGAGGGAAGCACGGTAGGCTCCTTAAGACGGTCGTCATAGTTGGGAGCAAAATCAACCGTATCCTTATCTATATCTGTGAGCATCTCCATTGAGATTTTGCTCATCTTACTTTCTGTGTAACGGTATGCAGCAGGGGGGTCACCGTCAACTGAACCGAAGTTACCGTGACCGTCAACAAGGATGTATCTTGTTGAGAATTTCTGTGCAAGACGTACCATAGCATCGTAAACCGATGCGTCACCGTGAGGATGGTAGGAGCCGAGCACAGAACCAACGGTATCAGCACACTTACGGTACGCCTTTTCGGGATAAAGTCCGTTTTCGTGCATTGTGTAAAGAATACGTCTGTGAACGGGCTTAAGACCGTCTCTTACATCAGGAAGCGCACGGGAAGTAATAACCGACATAGAGTAGTCAAGGAAGGACTTTCTCATTTCTCTGTTAAGGTCAACGTCGATTATAGTCTGGTTTTCATAATTTAAATTTTCCATTTTATCACCGTCTGTTTCTTATTTAGCTTATATTTTCTGATACTTATCTGCAAAATATTTATCCTTGAAGCTTCTGATTTCACTGTACTGCTCTTCGGAGAGTACTCTCTTAGGTATGTTTATAACATTTGCCGCTTTTGTCAGAAGCCAGATATAATCATCACTTTCTACAACACCTGCAACTGACCTGAGTCCGAAATACTTTTCGTTTATACCCTTAAAGCTCTCATCGGGAAGGAAGATCTGTACGATATGGTCATCATAAAAGTCAATGATTACGGGTCTTTTGATAATACGTGAATGAAGCTGCTTTTTCATATACTCTCTGTTGAGGATAAAGGGGACCACATTATTTATAACAAAAAGACTCAGAGCAAGAATTGAGAAATAAATGCCGAAAAATAGACCGCATGAAAACATAATTGCAAAGGGCAGAAAGCCTCTTTTGAGCCTGATTGAAAAAAGAGCAGGCTCAGCCTTTTTTGAATAGCTTGTGTAATCCTCGGGAATTGGAGTAAAGCTGAGAGACATTATTTTCATATTCCTGCCTCCCTTATAAAGCCGTTTCCGAGCTTTTCGATGAGAATTTCTTTTACACGGAAATAATCACCGGTTTTTATAAATTCCTTCTGCAAGGATATAGGAGCAACACCCTCGTCAACAACAATTGTGATGCATCCGTTTTTCTCCTTGCAGTAAACGAGCTCATCGTAATAATACTCACTTCTGCTGTAGGGAGTGGTGAAAACGAGTTTTTCACCGTAAAAAACAAGCTGAACATCGGTTTTCTGCATACACTGAGATGCAACACTCTTGATATTGGTTGACCTCATAATCATATAAACCGAAACAAAGTTAGCTATAAAGTGTACGGGAAAAATATAAAAGTATGTGGAATCCTTGAGTATATAGCCTGCGGCAAAGTAAAGAATACCCACTGCCACATTGATTGCAAGAGCTATTTTTATAAGCAGAGAAAGCTTCATAACACCGAATTTCTTCTGCCAAATACTCACGGACTGCTCATAAGAATAGGGATTTTCCCTGTATATAATTCCGTAAGGAGTCATGTTATCAAATCCTTGAAAATTCGGAAATCGGAGTTCGGAATTCGGAATGGCGTATAGCATATCATCAAATCACAACCATATATTCCGTCGAATTTACGAATTTTTATTTATAGTTAAAATTAATTTTAAAGAACACAAATGTGGCGGGATGTGCATTCATAATAATGATGCTTTTCCCGCAAATTGCGAATCGCGCATCAATTAAACGTCGAGATTCTGAACGTACTTCGCGTTTTTTTCGATGAATTCACGGCGGGGCTCAACCTTATCACCCATAAGAATTGAGAAGGTTTCGTCTGCTGCGATAGCATCCTCGAGAGTAACACGAAGCATAATTCTGTTTTCGGGATTCATTGTGGTCTCCCAGAGCTGCTCGGGGTCCATTTCACCAAGACCCTTATATCTCTGAATGTCAGCACCTGGCATTTCGAGCATCTTTCTGTCTCTTTCCTCATCGGAGTAAGCATATTCGTGCTTCTTACCTTTACTGAGCTTATAAAGAGGGGGCTGAGCTATATAAACATATCCGCCGTCAATAAGAGGACGCATATATCTGAAGAAGAAGGTCAGAAGAAGTGTTCTGATGTGAGCACCGTCGACGTCGGCATCAGCCATAATAACAACCTTGTGATAACGGAGCTTACTTTCATCAAAATCGTCTGCGAAGCCTGCACCGAGAGCAGTAACAACGGGAAGAAGCTTTTCATTTGAAATAACCTTGTCAGGTCTTGACTTTTCAACGTTGAGCATTTTACCCCAGAGAGGAAGAATAGCCTGAATTGTTCTGTCTCTGCCTTCCTTTGCAGACCCGCCCGCAGAGTCACCCTCTACGATATAGATTTCTGTCTTTGAGGGGTCCTTTTCTGTACAGTCGGCAAGCTTGCCGGGAAGTGAGTTTGATTCAAGGGGAGACTTTCTTCTTGCGGCCTCTCTCGCACGTCTTGCAGCCTCTCTTGCTCTTGAAGCGTCAAGGCTCTTTGAAACGATAACCTTTGCAACCGCAGGATTTTCCTCAAAGAAGTCCGTAAGCTTATTATAAACTGTGTTTGACACAAGCTTTGTCATTTCGGTATTACCCAGCTTACCCTTTGTCTGGCCCTCAAACTGAGCCTCGGTAAGCTTAACGGAAATAACTGCAACAAGACCCTCACGGCAGTCCTCACCGGTGAGCTTTGTATCCGCATCCTTAAGATAGCCATACTTTTTGCCGTACTCATTGAAAACCTTAGTAAGTGCAGTTTTAAAGCCGGTCTCGTGAGTACCGCCGTCAACTGTATTAACGTTGTTAGCATAGGAGAAAATTCTTTCCTTATAGCCGTCGTTATACATAAGGGCAACCTCGGCGCTTCTGTCACCGTCAACGCAGGAGAAGTGGATAACCTTCTCGTGTACGGCAGTAAGACCGTAGCTTTCATTTATATGCTCAACAAAGGAGCCGATACCGCCCTCATAGCAGAAGTAATCCTCAAGGATATTATCGGGATCACGCTTATCTGTGAGAGTGATAGCAAGGCCTGCATTAAGGAATGCTGACTCACGAAGGTGATTCTTAAGTGTATCGTAATCGTAAATTGTTGTTTCCTGGAAAATAAGAGCATCGGGCTTGAATTTTACAAATGTACCTGTTTCCTCGGTATCGCCGATAACGGTAAGATCAGTCATGATATTACCTCTTTCAAAGCGCTGATGATGTACGTGTCCGTTCTGTGAAACCTCAACCTCCATCCACTCTGAAAGAGCATTAACTACTGACGAACCAACACCGTGAAGACCGCCTGATACCTTATAGCCGCTGCCGCCGAACTTACCGCCGGCGTGAAGCACTGTAAGAACAACGGTAACTGCGGGAAGTCCCTGCTGCTCGTTGATACCTACGGGAATACCTCGGCCGTTGTCTCGTACGGTAATAACGTCACCGGGGAGAATTTCAACCTCAATGTGTGTACAGTAGCCCGCAAGAGCCTCGTCGATTGAGTTATCCACGATTTCGTACACAAGGTGGTGCAGACCTCTGGGACCTGTTGAACCGATATACATACCGGGACGCTTTCTTACAGCCTCAAGTCCTTCAAGAACCTGAATGGCATCAGCGTTGTATTCCTCGGTAACAACGGTATCCATTACCTCAATTTCTTCTGTTACTGTTTCCTGAATATCAGCGTTAGCCTTGATTTCATCCATGGCTAAACCTCCTTAATGTTTGGAATGCGCAATTCGCAATGCACAATGCGCAATCGCGGGACAGTTATGAAATATCCCTGCGCAGCATTCCGCCGAATTTACGAATTCACTGATTTTATATTTGAAATTTTAAGATATTAAAATATAACTGAAAAGCTCAATAAATACAAAGTATAAGCAGCGGGAAATTTTTTTATAAATCCTGTCCGACGCAATTTTGCATTTATTTGAACGGGTCTTCCGTTCTCTTTAGGAGTGTTGTAGTAGAAATCTGTGAAAGATAGATTATTATCTTTCCTGTTTTATCCCTACATACAATGAAGCTTTTTGGTAGTTCATTTGAAACCTCAATAACTCTTCCTTCCTTCTGGGCTTTTGAAAGATAATCCCTTGTCTTTTTAGCGACGGTAGTATTATCAAGGTCAAATATTCCTATTATTTCATCAAAAGTGATAACTGTGTTTTGTCCTAAGTGAAGATACATGGTATTCTCCTTTTTACTTGCTGCTTATTACTTTACCGTCTGCTGTCTCAAAGGCTTTACCTGCCTTGAGATTTGAAACTGCAGAAGGATCACAGCATGTAATAAAGACCTGCCAGTCTTTTATATGATTAAGGATATAATTCTGTCTTGAAACGTCCAATTCACTCATAACATCGTCAAGAAAAGCCACGGGCTGCTGACCTGAAAAGCTTTTTATAACTGCCGCTTCTCCAAGCTTTAAAGCTAGTGCCGCTGACCTTTGCTGACCCTGAGAGCCATAGGTACGGGCGGGAAGTGAATCAATTTTTATAGAAAGGTCATCTCTGTGAGGACCTACTGATGTAAAGCCTGTTATAATATCATTTTTTCGTGACTGATAAAGCTGATTTTTCATATTTTCATATAATTCCTGCTTATCGTCACCGTAAACAACAGTCTGCTGACTGTATTCAATAAGGAGCTTTTCCTTTTCAGATGAAAGTCCTGAATAGATTTCATCGGCAAACTGTGAAAGCTTATTTATATATCCGATTCTCTGACGGATAATCTCTGAGGCAAAGAAGGCTATTCTTTCCTCCCATATATCGAGAGTATCATAAAGTTCGGAATGAAACTGTACGTCCTTTAGAAGTACGTTTCTCTGAGCTACTGCTTTATTATACTGTGAAAGGGTAACACCGTACTTTGGCTTGAGCTGACTTATGGCAATATCAAGAAATCTTCTTCTTTCGTAAGGACCGTCCTTTACAAGAGAAAGATGCTCGGGCGAAAAGACAACTGCAAGAAACTCACCCATAATGGAGGAGGAGCTTTTCTGCTTTACTCCGTTAAGGATAAATTTTCTGCCTTCACTTATTTCAAGTGAAGCACTCTGATCTCTTCCGTAGGCGTTGAAGTCCATATAAAGGTTTGCTTTTGTGCTGTTGAAATTGATAAGCTCTGCATCCTTTGATGCTCGGAATGAACGGCAGCCGGTAAAGAGCCACATTGCCTCAAGCAGATTTGTTTTACCCTGGGCATTCTGTCCGTAAATGATGTTTATACCTTCGCAGGGATCAATATTTATATGTGAAATATTACGGAAGTTTTTCACTTCAAGCTGTTTTACGTACATTTCATCCTCCGGAAATTCGGAATTAAGTAATTATTATTTTATAACCTCATACACAACTCTTTCAAATTCGAAGAAATCTCCCTCTCTGAGCTTTTTTCCTCTTGAAAGACAGATTTCTCCGTTAACCTTCACAAGACCGTCTAAAATAACCATTTTTGCCTGTCCTCCGGTGGATACGGCTGAAGAAAACTTAAGAGCTGCATCAAGACGGATATTTTCTGTTGTAATTTTAACCGGTACCCTCTTCTTTTCGGGTATTGCTTTAACTTTAACCTTGATTTTCATTTATAAAACCTCTTTATTCAAGATTTTATTCTGTATTTTTAATTTCGCTTTTTTCTTTTGCTCGCCGCAAGGGCATTCTTTTCTTTGCAAGAAAATAATCAAAAGAACTTTTCTGCTTCCCTACTCGGCGGAATACTTCTTTCCGCTTCTGTAAGCCTTACCCGCGATTGCGCATTGTTTTAAATTCTTACGGGAAGAACAAGGAAGAAAAAGTCGTCGCCCTCAAGGGGTGAGAAGGTGATTGGCTGATTTGAGCTTGACATTTCGATTTTTATTGTTTCTGAATCACAAGCCTTAAGACAGTCGAGAACAAAACGGTTATTGAAGCCTATTTCAATTTTTTTGCCTTCTATATCCGCTGCCATTTTATCGTTTGCAGTACCGATAGCGGTAACTGATGAGAATCTCATAATACCATTTTCAACTGTGCAGCGAACGGGACTTGATTTATCTGTAATAATAAGTGATGTTCTTTCGATACATTCAATAAGGCGCTTTGTATCAACTATAATCTTTGTACCCCATGTAAGAGGGATTGCACTCTTATAGTTAAGGAAGTTACCTTCAAGAAGTCTTGAAATTATTTCATAACCGTCAATCTTGAAGATAATATGTCTGTCGCCTGCTTTGATTTCGATTTCTTTTTCATCGTCGCCTGAAAGCTTGATGATTTCGTTAAGGGTCTTTGCAGGAACAACAAATGAAAGCTCGGGCTTTTCTTCTGACATATAGTTTATCTCTTCGCGTCTAATAGCAAGTCTTGCACCGTCAACGGCAACAAGAACTATCTTATTATTGCTGATTTCAAACTTAACACCTGTATGTACAGGATTTCTCTCACCGGTTGAAACAGAGAAAATAGTCTTCTTTATCATATCCTTAAGTACTGCCTGCTTGATTTTTATATCGGAGTACTTGTTTACGGTGGGAAGCTCCGGATAATCGTCGGCAGAGGTACCGATAATTGAATACTCGGTTTCACCGGACTTTATTTTACTGATGTTTCTCTCATCACATTCGATTGATACCACGTCCTCGGGTACCATTCTTAAAATGTCGCAGAGGTTTTTTGCATTGAGCACAACTCTGCCTGCTTCATAGACTTCACAGTCAAGAAGAACAACGGAACCAACCTCAAGATCATAGCCTGTAAGCTTTACCTTACCGTCATCTGCTTCAATAAGAATACCCTCAAGAGCGGGGATTGTTGATTTATTGGAAACCGTTCTCTGAACGTTTATACATGCTTTTGAAAGTTCTGCGCTGTCACAAATTATTCTCATAAAAAATCCTCCGTTTTTCTTAAATCATATCTATCACTATTTAGTAGTAGTAGTAGGTGGTGTTGAAATTGCGGAAAAATGCAGAAAGCTGAGATTTTACGCTGTTTTTTTCCGTATTTTTTATGTTAATGAAAATGTTAATATTTTCATTCTTTCAACATCGCCTTTTTTCACAATGTGTAATAAGTGGAAAATGTGTGTGGAATGTTATAAACTTTGTGGAAAATTACTGCTCGTTTATGTTCTTTATAATGTCATCAACGGTGGCTTTGAGAGCGATATCCTTTTCAAGCTTATTCTTGATTTCCTTAAGGGCGTAAATAATAGTTGAATGATGCTTGTTACCGAATTCGTTACCGATTGCTTTAAGTGGAAGACCTGTTACCTGGTCAACAATGTAAATTGCAACCTGTCTTGCAAGAGATATATTTGAGCTTCTCTTGTCGGAGCGGATATCTGCGGGAGTAACGTCAAAGGTACGTGAAACCTCACCGATGATGTTTTCAACCGTTACGGGAAGAGGCTGATTATCGTTTATAATATCGCTGATAGCCTTTTTTGCAACACCGATTGTGGGCTTTGAGCCCTCCATATCCTGATAGGCCTTGATTTTCTTTACCGCACCCTCAAGCTGACGGATATTTTTCTTGATATTATCTGCAATAAATTTGATAACGTCGTCGCCGAGCTCAAGGTTAAGATCGTCAGACTTCTTTTTGACAATAGCCATTCTTGTTTCGAGGGTGGGGGGCTGAATGTCAGCAATAAGTCCCATTTCAAAGCGGGTACGAAGTCTTTCCTCAAGTGTCATCATTTCTCTCGGCGGTCTGTCCGAGGTAAGAACAACCTGCTTATCATTCGAGGTAAGAGCGTTGAAGGTATGAAAAAATTCCTCCTGAGTTGTTTCTGCTCTTGCTATGAACTGAATATCGTCAACCAGAAGCACGTCGCATTTTCTGTATTTTTCGTGGAAGGCGTAGGTGTTATGGTTTCCGATATAATAAACAAGCTCGTTTGTGAAAAGCTCGCCGCTTGTGTATATAATATCCGCATTGGGATTATTCTGCTTGATTTCATTCATGATAGCCATAAGAAGGTGAGTTTTTCCGAGACCCGAATGGCCGTATATGAAAAGGGGATTATATGCCTTGCCCGGATTTGCGGCAACGTTTATTGCGGCAGCGTGGGCAAATTTGTTTGAGGAGCCTGTAATGAAGTTTTCAAAGGTATAATCATATTCAGGGTCAGTTTTTTTGTTTTCACCTTCAGCGTCATTTTTTATCAGGTCACCGGGTACGACATATTCGACCGTAACGGGGAAGCCGAGAACATTTTCAAAGGCAGTGTTTACCACGAGGGAAAACTTATCCACGATAATTTTTTTCTTGAAGTCGCTGATTGAAAGATAAACCGTATCGTTTTTAAAGCTTACAAACTCCAGAGGTGAGAGCCATACGTTATAAGCAACCTCTGCAACAGAGCATCTGATTTCTTCTTTTACCAATGTCCAGATTTCATTGAATGAATCCATAATTATCCTCCTTGAATTTTTAATGTTTTCTCTTAAGCCTGATTCTGCAGCTATAATATATATTTATATATAATAAACTATAATATCTTTAAATTCCATAATGACTCAACTTGTATTATAGCATACAAATTTGCCTTATTCAAGTGTTTTTTGAATTTAGTGTTCAGAGTACAAAAAAAGGTACAAAGAGTTTTTAGGGTGTTTTTTGTGAAAAATAGATATATTTGTGTTTTTTTATACCTTCGGTGAAAATAAAAAAACGGATATTATCACGAAATAATATCCGCAGCATATTTTATCCAGTTTTTGCATTTTTGCAGAAGTCCCTCATACAGCATTTTTCACAAGCCGCTCTTCTGGCAATACAGACCGCTCTGCCGTGAAGAACGATACGGTGGCAGAAGTCGTTGCTTTTTTCAGGCGGAAGAAGCTTTTTAAGCTGCATTTCAACCTTAAATGGATCCTTTGAATCAGTAAGCCCGAGAAGATTTGTAATTCTTATAAGATGAGTATCGGCAACAACTGCAGGCTGTTTGTATACGTCTCCCATAATGAGATTTGCAGTTTTTCTGCCTACGCCGGGAAGTGAAGTCAGCTTTTCGATACTGTCGGGTACCTCACCGCCGAAATCGTCACGTATTTTTAAAGCCATTCCGATAATATCCTTAGCCTTTGCTCTGTAAAAGCCGCAGGAATGGATAATTTCTTCAATATCCTCAACCTTTGCGTTACAGTAGTCATCAAGGGTAGGGTACTTACTGAAGAGGGCAGGGGTTACTAAATTTACTCTCGCATCGGTACACTGAGCGGAAAGTCTTGTCGCTATGAGAAGCTCAAGGGGATTTGACGCAATAAGAGAGCATAGTGCATCGGGATATTCCTTCTCAAGAGCCTCAATACAAAGTAGGGCACGTTGTTTTTTTGTCATATCATTCTCCTTTAAATTCACGGCTGTTTCTTCTCCAATGGAAAAGATACTGCTGAGCTATTCCTTCATAGTTTTCAGTACATTTCGGAAGTCCGTCGGAATACATTTCAGCCATAATTCTCTTTACCCATACATCAATGGGGAAGGCCTCGAGTCTGCCGAAGCCGTAAAGAAGAGTACACTCGGCAACCTTTGGACCGACTCCCTTTATTTTCATAAGCTCGGTACGGGCATCCTCAATGGGCATTTCGTATATCGAATCAAGAGATATTTCTCCTGATGCAATCTTTTTTGCCGCATCAATAAGATATTTATTGCGAAAGCCTGCACGAAGTACGGAAAGGTCTGTCTCTGTAAGGCAGCTCATTGTTTTTGCATCGGGAAAGCTGAAATTACCGCCCTCTGCGGGAGTTCCGAAGCTTTCACAAAGTCTTTCGATAATCCCGCATATTCTCGGGATGTTATTATTCTGAGAAATTATAAAGGAGCAAAGAGCCTCCCAGGGCTCCTGATGAAGAATTCTTATACCGTAAAACTCATCAAGGGCAGCAGAAATATATCTGTCACTGAGGAAGCCGTCAGTGATTGTTTTATAGTCCCTTTCAAGGTCAAAGTAGGGTACCCATAATTCACTGAAGGTATCTTCAGAAGTATTTTTGAAAATTATTTCATCGTCCTTCTGTTCAATACAGAGAGTGTGCCCCTTTACCGTTCCTCTGAAGGTACCCTCTTCTGTTTCCTTCCAGCGGAAGGCCTGACCGCAAAGAAGTGTGTTTTTCAGGTTAAGACATTCGAAAGACCTGAGGACTATATCATTCTTTCTTTTTTCGTAAATCATTTTTTATCTCCGTCTTTTTGATATAAGAATATTTTATCAGATTTTTTTTCCTTAATCAACAGTAAAATGAATGTAACACTCAAAAAGAAATACCGACAGAAAAACTGTCGGTATCGGAATAATAAGCTGTCGTGCTGTAGAGAAAGGTGCAAGATGACCTTTTCTTCGCCCCGAAGGCGTACAATGGTACTCCGAGAGGGCAAAAAAAGGGCAAAACAATGCAAAAAATGATCAGGATTCGATGTCCTGACCATTTTTCTTTGTATTTTTGCTTTAAATTTTTTATTACGGTTCTTTCAATATATCTATGCATTGTTGTTCTTGTGCCTTTATCGACAGTCTGTAATAAGCAAAGATTATTCTGTTTCCTCTTCCTTGTTTAAACCGAAGAGCTTTTCAAAAAACATCTTTACGAAATAAACAACGTCAGAGAAGAATGCAATTACGTACATCATAGTGATTACCTCCATATAATTAGTGGCTTCATTATACACAATTTGTTATTATTTTTCAACAGTTTGATAAGAAATGCCAACTTTTGATTAAATATGTTGATTTTGAAACAGATTACAGAAGCATATCGGTAAAAAAAATAAGCGCAAAGAGCGCCCAACATATCCATAATAGCAAATCAAAAAGAGAAAGTCAACACTTTTTAGTTAATTTATATAATTTCGGCGTTTTATGTTAAAAACTTAAGTTAACTTTATACAAAATTACATATTGCATTTTCAGTTTTTCTGTGTTATATTATAGTCACAGAAAGGAAAAGGTGATACCAATGTACAGGTAAAAACCAAAAGCTCTTTTTAAAAAGGTTAACACAAAAACGAGGTAAAACAAGTACCGGAACCAAAAAACTTTTAACATAAAAATTAACCAGAAGCCTTTTAAAAAAGAGCAAAGAAAAAAGACCTTAAAAAAAGCATATCTTAAAAAAAATAAAATGAAAGAAAACAATAGGAAAAAGATAGCTTTTAAAAAAAGGTCTCCAATCTGTAGAAAGAGAGGAATAAAAAAGATGTTAGATATTAAGAGTTCACAGAAATAACCCCCCGACCAGAAAAGATGTGTGAAGAAACATCGGTCCGGGGGTTATTTCTTTTTAATGCTCAATCGCGGAGAACAAACATAAGAAAGAAATTTTTTACCCGTCTCATAAGGCTTATATGAATATTATTATGAAAGAGGCTATCAGAAAAGATGCCTTTATTTTTTTTAGAAAAATCAGACGACATAAAAGAAGAGGGTAAAAGCTCTATACATAAAGCTTTTACCCTAAATTTTGCACTTTGCATTTTCTTTTGCTCGCCGCAAGGGCGTGACTTTCTTGAAAACCCCTCAGTCAAAATCTGCGATTTTGCCAGCTTTTCCTCCGGAAACCGGCACCCTTTTGTCTGCTTTGCAGACATTTCCCCTAACAGGGGAATAACCTTTCAGGGGCGCCGAGTCACCAAAGAACTTTTCTGCTTTTTATTTTGGGAGGACGAAGCCGCACTTCTTCATCGCTTTTTCAAGTGTTCTGTTTGCAATTCTCTGTGCAGTTTCTGCACCCTTAGCCGCAGTCTCCATAAGATATGCCTGATCCTTCATAAGAAGGTCATAGCGCTCTCTTACGGGGCGAAGCTCTTCAATAACAGCCTCAGCAACGGCTGTCTTGAAATCACCGTAGCCCTTGCCGCTGAATTCATTAGCAATCTGCTCGTAATCAAGGCCTGTACAGCAGGAATAAATACCCATAAGATTGTTTACGCCGTCCTTGCCTTCACCGTAGTATACGCCGCCCTCTGAGTCTGTAACTGCGCTCTTGATTTTCTTCATAATCGTTTCGGGAGCATCAAAAACAGATACAAAGCTCTTGGGATTGGGATCTGACTTACTCATCTTCTTTGTGGGGTCCTGAAGAGACATAACTCTTGCACCCTGCTTACCGATATAGGGATCGGGAATTGTAAAGGTCTTACCGTATATACCGTTGAAGCGGCTTGCAATATCTCTTGCAATTTCAAGATGCTGCTTCTGGTCTGCGCCTACGGGTACGAGGTCAGCCTGATAAAGAAGGATATCTGCCGCCATAAGTACGGGATAGGAGAAAAGACCTACGTTTACGTTGTCGGCGTGGGACTGTGATTTATCCTTGAACTGAGTCATTCTGCTCATTTCACCGAACTGTGTATAGCAGTTAAGAATCCATGCGAGCTGTGAGTGAGCGGGTACATGGCTCTGAATAAATACGATGTTTTTCTCGGGGTCAAGACCGATTGCGAGAAGAAGGGCAAAAACCTCCATAATCTGCTTGCGGAGCATCTTCGGGTCCTGACGGACTGTAATAGCGTGAAGGTCGGCAACGGCAAAGGCTGAATCGAATTCATCTGAGAGAAGCTTCCAGTTTTTCAGCGCACCGAGGTAGTTTCCGAGTGTGGGAATACCCGAAGGCTGAATGCAGGAAAGTATTTTCTTTTTCTTTTCGGGTACGGCTTCCGCACCGGGGATAATGATTTTTTCGTCCATGGTATGTAATCCTTTCATATTAAAAGTATAAAGAATGTCATCGTTTATTATTTTGGATCATTTTTTGTATCATCAGATTGATCTTTATTTTTCTGTGCTTTTTTAAATTTAAAATAGCAAATTATATTTTTAGTAATATCTAAAGATAAAGAGGCGAGAAAAACAGATATCATGCTTGTAGCATATTTTATATATTCATCAAGGTTTATTTCAGTTAAAAAAACACCTACGAAAACATAAATAGAAAATGCTATCATAACAGCAAATAAATCTTTTTTCAAAGCTTTAGAATAAGGGTTTCCGTTATCTGATGTTTGTAATAATTTTTCCTCTAAATCGTCACCATAAAGTATAGTGTTTAATTTTTCTATTGTTTCTATACTTTTTTTATTTTCTTGATATACCGTATTCTTTACATGCTTTTTAACACATTCAGTGAAAAACGTTTTTTCATTTTCATTAAATTTTTCGTATAGAGTACAAACATGATTGTGGTCCTTAAAAATGCGGAAATTACTGTAATAGTTTTCATTAACCATAGTATTTATTGCAAGTGAATCATTACCGCCAAAATGAAATGATGAAACTTTTTGAAAGATAGTCGGTTCTGTAGTTTTGAGTTGGTTTATATAGTGAGAAAACAGTTTGTTCTCTTCATTTGTAAAGCTTTTCAATAAAAGAAAATGATTTTCTTCTGAACCTGTGACAACATAATTCTGATGAAGTTTTTCGAAAGCAAGCTGACGCATAGCTATATCTTCAATACCTTCAAAATAAGAAGATGCAAATTCTTTGAAATTCATACAAAGCCTCCTTTTTCCACATAATAATATCATTACGAATAAAGGTTTGTCAATACAAACAAGGGTAATCACTTTATGTATCAGTGAGGGATATATTCGTCTTATGGTAAAAGCTACTTAATGCCCGAAGGGCATTCCTGACTACTGACTACTGACCCCTGACTACTCAAAAAGCTCCCCGCCGTAGCGGAGAGCTTTTAATTTCATCAGTTATTACCCATTGAATAGTTGGGAGCTTCTTTTGTGATTGAAATATCGTGGGGATGGCTTTCGATAAGACCTGCAGAAGTGATTCTGATAAACTGAGTCTTTGTTTTGAGCTCGTCGATTGTTGCACAACCGCAGTAGCCCATACCTGCACGAAGACCGCCCATCATCTGGTAAACAGTTTCGCTGAGGGTTCCCTTGTAAGGTACACGGCCTTCAACGCCTTCGGGAACGAGCTTCTTGTTGTTAGCCTGGAAGTATCTGTCCTTACTGCCCTTATTCATAGCGGCAATGGAGCCCATACCGCGGTAAACCTTATACTTTCTGCCCTGATAGATTTCAGTTTCGCTGGGTGATTCCTCACAGCCTGCAACGAGTGAGCCCACCATGATAGCGGATGCACCTGCAGCAATAGCCTTTACGATTTCACCTGAATACTTGATACCGCCGTCACCGATAACGTTGATGCCGTACTTTGCAGCCATTTCTGCACAGTCATAGATAGCAGTAACCTGAGGTACGCCGATACCTGCAACAACACGGGTTGTACAGATTGAGCCGGGGCCTATACCGACCTTTACGCAGTCTGCGCCGGCTTCGATAAGAGCCTGAGTAGCGGCAGCGGTTGCAACGTTACCTGCAATAAGTGAAATGTTGGGGAATGCAGCCTTAACCTTCTCAACAGCCTTGAGAATGTTTTTGCTGTGACCGTGAGCAGAGTCGAGCACGAAAGCGTCTACGCCTGCAGCGGCGAGGGGAGCTGCTCTGTCGAGTACGTCAGCAGTAGCACCGAGAGCGGCAGCACAGAGAAGTCTGCCCTGAACGTCTCTTGCCGAGTTGGGGTACTGAACTGCTTTTTCAATATCCTTGATGGTGATAAGACCGGTGAGCTTGCCTGATGCATCAATGAGGGGAAGCTTTTCAATCTTGTGCTTCATAAGGATAACCTTAGCTTCTTCAAGGGTGGTACCCTCGGAGCCGGTAACAAGATTTTCCTTAGTCATAACCTCGCTGATCTTTATATTGTAATCTGAAAGGAAACGAAGATCACGGTTTGTAAGAATACCGACAAGCTTGCCGTTTTCGTCACAGATGGGAACACCTGAAATACGGTAGTTATGCATAAGGTTTTCAGCTTCGTAAACGAAGTTATCCGGAGCGAGGAACATGGGGTTTGTGATAATGCCGTTCTCGCTTCTCTTAACCTTGTCAACTTCCTGTACCTGAGCTTCAATAGACATATTCTTATGAATAACACCGAGACCGCCTTCACGGGCGATAGCGATTGCCATTCTTGACTCTGTAACTGTATCCATAGCGGCAGTCATAACGGGGATGTTGAGTCTGATACCCTTTGTAAGCTGTGTCTCAAGGCTTACGTCAGCAGGAAGAACATCGCTTTCTGCGGGAATGAGAAGCACGTCGTCGAAGGTAAGACCTTCTTTTACAAACTTTGAATTGAAATCCATAATTCTGTTTCCTTTCTTATGAAATATTTTGATTTTACGGCAGGGCTTACGGCTGTTATTTTAAGCCTGCCGAATAAATTAAGTTATTATAACATACGGTTACACAACTATCAAGACAAAAAGAAAAAAATTTTTCGTTCTTTCTGTCAAAGGCACAAAAAAATAGACAAAAATTTCCGAAAAACTTTTCTCTCGAATTTTCTTTCAAAGAAATATAAATAGTTTTCAACACACTGTTGAAAGAAGGAAGAACAGACGATAGTGTTAAAAACCATAGATATTCAGTGAGTTTTTAACTTTTTCCACAGCTTTTTCCACATAAAAGCGTTGAAAACTGTGTGGAAAATGTTAAAAAGGGGTTATTATTCAAATGATACAAAATTTTATATTTTTATTCTACAAATTTCGTTACGGGTACTTTTCAGTGTTGAAAAAAGTGTTAGTAAAATCTGTATAAAAAGCTGAAAATCAGTCGGAATTTTTATACAAAATATCCTTGGTATAAAGAGCCTTTACATTAACAAAAATAAAACGGAAGAACATTTTGTTAACGGAGGTAAACTGAATGATAAAAGGGATAAACCGACAGGTGGTTGAGGTAAGAGAAACAGATAGCGAATACTTTGAAAGAATACTCTTTTTTGTAAAGCCTGAGTATGCATCAGTAAGCGAAGGAAAGATAAGAGAAAGAGCCTCACTTATTGCAAACAAGGGTCAAAAGCCGCCTGCAACGAAGGCAAAAAAAGAGAAATATACCGAAAAGCTCAAGCCTATAGCTTTCCTTATTGCAGGGGTTATAATCGGAGCTCTTACGGTGTGGTTTATGAAATAAAAAGGGAAAAAGAAAACCATTGTAAAGGGAAAATCCGATACAATGGTTTTTTTAGGCTTTGGTTTATTTAATTACATAGAAGCAATCAAGAATTTCCTGAAGAGCATCTTCACTCGTAGCCGTAATTGAAACGGCGGCCATATATCCGTTACACTTTTTACCGAAAGTAAGTACATTCATTGAAATGCCGTATATTTCTGCTGTTACTCTTAAGCAATCGAATTCTTCACCGTCAATCATTACGGTACCGACTTCGGCTTCGGTAACAGTGGCACCCATATTTTCAAGACCCTGCTTTACCATAGGTATGCTCTGCTCTAAAGAATCTGCGAGATCAGTTACGGCAATAGCAAGCGGATCTGCTTTTTCAAGATTAACATTAATATTGCTTACCTGATCAGAAGAAGTCGCAAACATATCATAGACGATTGTAGCGCTTTCCATAAAATCTTCGTATTCTTCGCCTGCCATATCTGTAACAACATTATTGAGTTCTCTTATCTGCTCATCTGTGTAGAAGACCCAGTCAGAGGGAAGGTTACAGCCGATACCGATGAACTTGTTTTCGTAGTTGAGTCCCTCCACGTCACCTAAAGAGAATTCAGGCTCTGTTACGTTTGTATCAGGGTCAGCCGTAACGTTTGTATCAGGGGCATCAGTCACATCCTCCGACGGAGAGGGAGCCTCTGTGGTGTTTACAACCTGTTCACCGCGGATTTCATCCTCGTCGGGAGTGCTGCCGCAGGCCGCAAAAGCAAAAAGCATGGTAAGTGTGAGAATTATTGCAGTAAGTTTTTTCATAAAGTGTTCCTCCTTTATTTTATAACTTCAATATACCACAAAAAGAAATAAAATCAATTAGCAAACTGTACAATATCTATATCGTATTTTTCATCAATGAGTATATAGTCCGTGCCGTATTTTTCAGCCATACGGAGCATTTCTTTGTTATCCTTCAGTACCTTTTCAAGTGAACAGTCGGAGTCATCGAGGCGGCTTTCAATTATGCTTGCGTACCTTTTTATATCATCAAAGTGGCTTCTGATGTAGTTTTCGCTCATCACAAGGCAGATGAACTTTATATAAGCGAGATACTCGTCGGAGAAATCCTTCTGCAGGTCAAAGGGTACGTAACAGCCCTCAACAATGAGATTCTGCTTGTTTTCGATGGCGGTTTTTATCATTTCCCTCACTATCGGCCACAGATATGCAGTTAGCTCCCCGTCGGGACTCATAGGTGTGAGATCGGTATTACCGCTTCGTATGAGACCCATTTTAAGGTGGTCAATCGAAAGGTAAGGATATTTATATTTTTCGAGAAGCCTTTGTGCAAGGGCAGTTTTGCCCGTATGTGATGCACCTGTGATTATGATTACCATAAGCGGACTCCCTTCGGTGAAGTTAAGTGTTCCGTCTGTAGCTGCAGATGAACTCAATTTTAAAAAAGTCCCTTTTGCCGATAAACAAAAGAGACTTTCTTTCTGGAGCTGGAAACGTGACTCGAACACGCGACCTGCGCATTACGAATGCGCTGCTCTACCAACTGAGCTATTCCAGCAAGCTGTGAATGGTATTATACACTAAAGTTTCGGAATAATCAAGAGGAAGTTTGAAAAAATGCGCAATTCGCAATTGCGCTGTTTGCATTTTCTTTTGCTCGCCGCAAGGGCATTCTTTTCTTCGAAAGAAAAGAATCAAAAGAACCTTTCTGCTTCCTGCCTTGGCGGACTGCTACTTCCCGCTTCATTAAACCTTACCCGCGATTGCGCATTGCGAATTGCGCATTAAAAAAGCACCTCACGGTGCTTTTTTTACTATCTGTCTCACATCCTTACCGCAGAAGGCGAGGGGATAATAATATCCGAGTATGCGGGACGCGGTACGCTGTGAGTATTTTTCCTCAAGCTCCTTGGCAGTGCAGTTTGTGCTGATTATTGTGGGAAGGTCAGCAAGAATTCTGCTGTTGATGATGTTGTAAAGCTCTGCCTTTGTAAACTGAGTGACAAATTCGCAGCCTAAATCGTCAATTATGAGAAGGTCGCTTCTGAGAAGGTCCTCACGGATGCTCTCGCCGATTATATCTCTGCCGAAATGCTCAGCCTCAAGCTTATTCATAATAGCGTGTGCACTGTCATAGAAAACACTGTAGTTTTTGTCGAGTACAGCGCCTGCGATTGCAAGAGAGAGGTGAGTTTTGCCAAGACCCGTCGAGCCGAGCATAATGATGCTGGGGCTTCTGAGAGAAAAATCTGCCGCATAGCCCTTACAGAAGGAAAGCACGTTGGTCATATGCTCACGCTGATTCACACCGAGAGACTTATCCGTAACGTCGGGATAATTTTTCACGTTAAAGGAAGTGAAGGTATATTTACTTAAGCCTGCTCTTTCCTCAAGCTCGGCACGTGCGGTTTTTCTTATAAGCTCCATATAGCATCGGCAGTATCTCCCGTCGTGGGAGCCTGTATCCTTGCATACGGGACAGTGATAGGGCGTGTCAAGGTAATTTGCCTCAAAGCCCGCTTTTTTCAGAAGCTCTGCCTTCTTTTTCTGTGCCTCAAGGCTCTTTACGGAAAGCTTTCTGACAAACTCTTCCGCATCGGCACCCATACCTACTGCTCTTATTACTTCTGCACCGTAGGAGGCGATTTCACGCTCGAGAGCGAGAAGCTCGGGGCATTTCATTATTACCTGACTGTGCCGCATTTCCTGCTGTCTTTCAGCCTCAAGACGGCGAGCGTTCATTATTTCCTTTGCGGTGATATATACACTTTTTTTGAAAGCCATCAGTTCACCTTCTTTTCTTGTCAGTTATTTTCAGTCTTTTTAAATGTAAGATTAACAGCTTCCTTCATAAAAAGGTCGATATCATAGGAAGCCTCATTTTCTTCCTTCTTCTCTGTCTTTGAAGGCTTTGTACCGTTTTTCTTAGCCTGCTTTGCCTGCTCCCACTGCTCCTCGTGGCGCTTTATGTCCTCGGGAGTGCGTACTCCCTTTGACGCCCAGTTTCTTATAACGGTATCCATATATTTCATATTCATTTTGCCCGTACGGTCGATGGACTCCTCGTAGGCGTAGAATATCATATCAACGGTATAGCCCAGCTCCTTTGTCCAGCCGGTAAGGAAGCGGCGCTGCTTTTCTGTGGGATGGCGGTTGGTGATTTCTGTCATACTGCGAAGCTTTTCCCAGGCTTCATCCACAACGGTATGCTCCTCGATGTAACGGTTGACACCCTCTATGGTGTCAATACCGAGCTCACACCAGCGCTTTGCAAGAGACGTAATCTGTTTCATACCGTCCTTTTTCTGAGAAACGCAGTATTCGATTGCCATAATGATTATCTCAAGGGGAAGACCGTAGCCGTCGTGAAGCATAAGAAGGGTAGACTGTCCCTCATAGCCGAAGGGCTTGCCCAGAGATGTCTGAGCCTGCTGAAAGAAGGCTGAAAGCTCGGTGGAATCCTTGAGCCTTGCGGCAACCTCCTCGTGGCTGGGCTTGGAAATATATATTTCCGGCACTGACTTCTCCGGCTCTGCAGGGGCCTGAGATACTGTTTCGGGAGCTTTCTGCAGCGTAACCTGAGCTATAGATGAGGGCTCCTCATTTTCTCTGAGTACAAGACCTCTTTCAAGCCAGAAAATCATAGCGTCCTGTACGTCTTCGGTATCAAGGCAGAGAGCCTCTGCTATTTCCTCTGAGGTAACGGGACGAAGATTACCGTAGCGAAGCAGATACAGCAGAGATTTGAGCTGTACCACACTTGCAAGGCGTATATTATTGTCAACAAGACTGTTGGGTACGGCGAAGATGCCGTTGAATGAAAGTGGATTGATTTTAAAATTCATAGTTTCTCCGTTGGTTGTAGGAATTAGGGCCCGGGGATCAGAAAAGCTCTGCGTCGGATGCCTTGCATCTGCCACCCCTCCCTGATGGAGAGGCAAGAGCTAATCAACTTAGCAAAAAGGATATATCCTGGCTCTCCCTTTGGGAGAGCTGTCACGAAGTGACTGAGAGGGCAATTTCCCTGACTACTGTTCCACCCTGCTCAATGATCAGTATTTACCTAAATATTTATCGATTTCCCACTGGGAAACACGGGTGGTGTATTCGTTCCATTCCTCACGCTTTGCTTCAACATACTTTGCGTGTACGTGCTCGCCGACAGCCTGCTTTGCGAAGTCGCTGTCTCTGAATTCCCTGAAGGCTTCACGCAGATTTTTGGGAAGGGAGTGGATATCTGCCGCCTTTCTCTCTGCGGGAGTGAGGTCGAAAATATTTGAATCCTTGGGAGGGGGAGGCGTCATAGCCTTCTCGACACCGTCAAGACCTGCCTGAAGCACTGCAGCCATAGCAAGATAGGGATTGGCTGAGGGGTCGGGATTGCGAAGCTCGATACGTGTACCTGAGCCTCTTGCGGTAGGAATACGGATAAGAGGACTTCTGTTTTTTGCACTCCATGCGATATATACGGGAGCCTCATAGCCGGGAACAAGTCTCTTGAAGGAGTTTACAAGAGGATTTGTAAGAACGGTGATTTCCTTGATGTGAGCCATAACGCCTGCGATGAAGCTGTAGGCGGTGCCTGAAAGACCTGCTGCATCGTTTTCATCGCAGAATACGTTCTTACCGTCCCTGAAAAGGGAAATGTTTATATGCATACCGCTGCCGCACTCTCCGTAGAGGGGCTTAGGCATAAAGGTTGCGTGAAGGTTATGCTTGTTTGCGATGTTTTTCACAACGTATTTGAAGGTCATAACATTGTCGGCAGTGCGCAGAACCTCATCGTATTTGAAGTCGATTTCGTGTTGGGCGATAGCGTTTTCGTGGTGGGAGGCTTCAATTTCAAAGCCCATATTTTCAAGGCAGAGACAAATATCACGTCTGCAGACCTCGCCTCTGTCAACAGAGCCAAGATCGAAATAACCGCCCTTATCAAAGGTGTTGGTTGTAGCCTTTCCGTTCTGGTCAAGATGGAAAAGGAAAAATTCGCATTCGGGACCTACAAAGCAGGAGAAGCCCATATCCGCAGCCTTTTTTATTGCACGGCGCAGTACGTTTCTGGGGTCGCCCTCAAAGGGAGTGCCGTCGGATTTATAAACGTCGCAGATAAGTCTTGCGGTTTTGCCCTCATCACTGTCCCAGGGGAGAATAACGAAGGAATCAAGGTCAGGATGAAGACACATATCGCTTTCCTCGATTCTTACGAAGCCGTCGATTGACGAGCCGTCAAACATACAGCGGTTATCGAGAGCCTTACTAAGCTGACTTGTGGTAATAATTACGCTCTTGAGCATACCGAGAATGTCGGTAAACTGAAGGCAGATGAAATTTACTTTTTCCTCTTCTACAATGCGGATAATATCCTCTTTTGTGTATCTTGCCATTTTTCTGCTCCTTTCTTTTTTAAAAGAAAACAAGTTATTGATTAAATATATCATCAGTAAGGTTTTTTGTCAATTCGTAATTTTATGAAAATCACATACATAAGCCGCCGTCAACGGTGACCGTCTGCCCCGTAATAAAGGAAGCGGCATCGCTTGCGAGAAAGCCTGCAAGCAAAGCAACGTCCTCGGGAGTACCGATACGCATAAGAGGTGTTGAATCGGCAATTTCCTTTACGGTATCACCGTCAAAGCAGCTGTTCATTTCCGTATCAATATATCCGGGTGCGATGCAGTTTACGTTTATCCCCGAGGGACCGACCTCCTTTGCGAGAGCCTTCGTAAAGCCTATGAGAGCCGACTTCGAGGCACTGTAATGGACCTCGCAGGAGGCACCCGCTATTCCCCACATAGAGGAGATATTTATAATTTTTCCGTAACGGTTATTTATCATAGAGGGGAGTATCTCTTTTGTCAGCTCCATTGCGCTCATAAGATTTATCTCAAAGAGCCTTCGTACCTTTTCGCTGTCGGCAAGCTGGAAAAGCTCCTGATAGGCGACGCCCGCATTATTGATGAGAATATCAATTCTGCCGCAAAGGGAGAGAGCCTCCTTGCCGAGCCTTTGCACATCTGAGGGTACTGAAAGGTCAGCTTTTATAATATGTACCTTCGCATCGTAAAGATCTGTTATTTCATTTTTAAGCTTAAGCGCTTTTTCTTCGTTGCTGTTACAGTGAAGAAGCACGTCACAGCCGCTTTTTGCAAGCTCTTTTGCGATTGCGGCACCGATGCCGCCGCTCGCACCTGTTATTAAAGCTGTTTTTTTCATAGAGCCTCCGGTAAATTCGGAATTCGGAAATCGGAATTCGGAATTACATCCGAACACAGAATTACATTTATCCGAAGATTTTTTTCTTGTTTTTCTGTTGCTTTTTTACTGAAAGATTATCCGACGCAATTTTGCATTTTGCTTGCCTGCCCTGAAAGGTAGTTCCCTCTGTTAGAGGGAGTGTCACGAAGTGACGAGGGTGTGCCCGTTTTCGGAGAAAAAGGTGGCACCCGAAGGGTGACGGAGAGGTTCTGCGCATTGTGAATTGTGCATTGTAACGCCTTTCAGGCGTTACTTTCCTACGCAGAATCGGGAAAATACCTCGTCCACAACGGCTTCCTTTGCCTTTTTGCCCGTAAGCTCAAGAAGAGCCTCGATAGCCGAATCAATGCAGACGTTTATTGCGTCCATTGTAACACCCATCGCGATGCCGTCAAGTGCCTCGTCAATTGCCGAGAGAGCTGAAAGAGCATTCCTTCTCTGTCTTTCCGTTGCGAGCATAGCCTGAGTGGTGTCTATTCTGTCCGTACCGAGAAGACTTTCTACCTTTTCGGTAAGCTCCTTCATACCTTCGCCGTTC
>JAZULG010000230.1:0-2396 GCA_045603005.1 Acutalibacteraceae bacterium | reverse complement strand
ACCTTTGAAGATTATGAACCTATTATCAGGGAAATGCCACTTATGAGAGACGGCAGAGAGAATTATTGCTATTGCTACAGATTGCATAATCACCCCGACGCCGATGCGGTAATTATGGAAGCAATTGAAGAACAGCTCTTTCTGTTTTACTCCACAATTTCTGATTATTATCTTACAGACAGATTCAGTCTTGACTACCAGATAATATCAACTGAAAAAACAAAAGATTTTTTCAATTACATTTATAATGACGGTAACTACGGCAGAATGTGGAGAACTGTTATAAGCCGTTGTCACGGATTACTCGGCTATTTTTATTATCAGAAGGGCGACAAAGTAAAAGCTCTGCAAAATCTGAGAAAAAGTGCGGAGCTTGCAATAAAATTTGATAGTCTTCCCAGAATTACAACTATGAAATCTACTCTTTTTGATGGCAAAAAATTTGACAAGTATGAGCTTGGCAGCAATTTTATAGCGAAAAGCTGGATAAAAGAGACAATAGAAAACTACCCCCTTTCAGATGATTTTAAAAATTCAGATGAGTATAAAGAAATAATTGCTATGCTGTCATAAACAGCACTGTATACTTTTTAGCTTACTCATCTTTTTGACGGAATGAGAAGCACTTTCCGTATTGATTTATACCTCAGCAGCCTTCCGGCTGCTGAATTTTTATGTTTTTTGATACATCTGAAGGCTTCTGTGTTTAATTTTTTCAATATTTTACAAAATCGAGTTACATAACAAAAATAATATGATATAATAAAATAAAAATACCAGACAGGAGGATTAAAATGAATTTATCTAAGGTAACACTTCCGACCTACTCAAAGACGGAAGAAATCATAAACGCCGCTTCTCACGGTGCAGGCATAGTCGTCGGTGCCGTCTCGTTTGTTTTATGTTTATCCAAATCTATCGAAACAAATGCACTCATCGGTAACATCATTTTCTCTCTTGCGGTAATTATTCTATATACTTGCTCTACCTTGTATCACTCAGTGACAAATACAACTACAAAAAAGATTATGAGGCTAATTGACCATTCCTCGATTTTTATACTGATAACCGGCACAAGCACTGCTATGTCAGTCATATGCGTGCTTCCTCACAATCCCTTCTTTTCGATTACGGTAAGCGCTGTCAGTATTGCACTCAGCATATTGGGTACCGTTCTCACCGTAATCGACCAGGAAAAATATAAAAAAGTACAGCTTGTTCTGTACCTTATTGTCGGATGGATTTCAGTTGTTCTTATATATCCGATATACAAATACCGTGCAGATGCAATCACGTTAATCATTATAACGGGCATCGGCGGAATAATTTACACCATCGGCACTGTATTTTATAAATTAGGAAAAAAGAAAAAATATTTTCACTCTGTTTTTCACTTTTTCGTACTTGCAGGAACTCTGATACATCTTGCGGCAATTTATATGGCGATTTAAAAAGGTTGCATTTCTCTGAAATGCAACCTTTTTTATGTATCCGCCCTGCGGTAAATATATGTGTAAAAGACAGCAACACCTATCAGTACTGCGGTAAAAATTATGAGCTGTACTGTGCTCAAATTTCCTGCCGAAAAGACATCAAGAGAATTTATGAGTGAATGCGCCGCGATGCAGAGCCGCAAGCTCCTTGTTCTTATAAAAATAAGTGTAAAAATATAACCGATAACAGTTGCGTGACATATCTGAATCACCGTGGGTATCAGCTCTGCGCCGTTCAACAGGTTGACGATATGCCCCACGCCAAAGGTTACAGATGAAACGATTATCGCAACCCTTTCACTTTCAGCGGAAAGTGCTTTGAAAAGAAAGCCTCTGAAAATAACCTCCTCAAGAAAGCCTACAAAAAGCATGCTGACGATATATAAAGCCGTTTCCTCAGCAGCATAGTTAAGAGAAATTCCGTTCCAGAGATTTGCGCTTACCACAAACAGAAGAAAAAGAAAATCTATCAGCCTCATATCCGACGGCTTACAAAGTCCGTATCTTTCGCAAAGCCTGTTTTTTCTGAGCCATAGGTATATACCGACGGACAGAAGCAGACCGACAGGTGCAGTGACTGATTTAATTATTTCTAAAGTGCCCGATATAACATCAGCAGTACTGAAAAGCACTATATAAACACCAATAAGAATAAGTACGAATAGAAGCTCATTCTTTTTATATAGCTTTGTCATAGATTTCTCCCCTTAATCGCTATTATTTTGCATAAAGCGTCCCGATTATACGGTTTCTGATTCCGCAAGGAAAAACCTTACACAAGGTGCTTACCGCTTTATATGAAGCACCTATCGCATAAATCGGCTTAACATTTTTTCTGAGCGATACGTCCGCGATATATTTCCCGGCTGTATCGGGTTTCATACCTTTACGCTCGTCCTTTTC
>JAZULG010000229.1:0-7058 GCA_045603005.1 Acutalibacteraceae bacterium | reverse complement strand
CTGACAGTTTTCACCTATACAGTTATGCTCGGTATTATGCTCAATCAGACAAGCTGAAAGGAGAATGATCGCGCAAAGCATAAGGCAAACAATAAGCTTAAGTTGCTTTTTCATACATTTTCCTCCTTGCTGAATGATATGATAATTATATCACAAAACAAAATCTAATTCAATATATTACGATAAAAAGAACCCATCTGAAAATTTCAATATTATGTACATAAAGGGAATTTATCTGCAATAACCTGATAAAACAGGTATTATGTATTATAATATTTAATTTACAGTGATTTCACCGGTTCAAATCCGAGTGTTCTTAAAAAATGGCGATTTTGGTTCATTGGGAACACAACCCCAAAAATTGACTAAAAAATGCTGAAAACCCTTGATTTCTCAAGGGTTTTCGACTTTGGTTCACTTTTGGGTGAACATCATGGCATTACATCTCATATCAGAATTCATTGCTCTCTTTTATGTCCGCAAATACAAGAATATCAGATGAACAACTCGAAATATTATGTTGATTTGAAAAATCTTATTTATTTGATAGTATTAAAGATAATTAACAGCCAAGATCACGACGCTCGTGACAATCATAACAATACCGACCACACGGTTTAAAGTTTTTGGGTTAGATTTATTAGCAATTTTAGATGCAATTCTTGCCCAAAGCAAAGTAAATATTACGCACAGCACAAGGCAAATAATATCGGGAACCCCACCGATCATAAAGTGGCTTACACCCCCGGTAAGAGCCGTAAATGCCATTATAAACACACTTGTACCAACTGCCAAATGCATAGGATAACCAAGGAAGGATGTCAGAACAAGCAGCAGCATCATTCCGCCGCCCGCACCAGCAAAGCCGCAGATAAAACCAACGATAACACCGCCGACTATTGCCTTTATCAATCTGCTTTTAGGAGAAACCGCTTCCAGTTGCTCCCTCGTTTTGTTGACAGGCTTTAATATGAATCGCAACCCAATAATAATAAGTGCTATCTGCATAGTGCCGCTCATGGCTTGTTCGGGTAAAAAACTTGCCGCAAAACTTCCGATCATAGTTACAATAAGAACGCTCACGAGCAATGGCAAACTGTTTTTTATATCTAAGTTTCCGCTTTTTTTATAAGTGTATGCACTAACAGAACTTGCTAAAACGTCGCTGATAAGTCCTATGCCGACCGCATCATAGGCAGGAACACCCAAAAAAGTTATTAGCATAGGTCCAATAACCGCGGCAGCACTCATGCCCGCAAAGCCCGTTCCGATACCTGCACCGGCACCCGCAATAAAACATACAATTATTTTTATCAGAATCTCTCCCATAATATGTCTCCGTAAATGCTTTTTATATATATTATAGCACACTTGCTCTGCATTTGCAATCTTGTGCCCGAATCCTGCAATGAAACTTTATCATAGTTGAATTGTATCAGAATACGTTTCTAATTTATAATTGATTTCTTCTTCATTTTCAAAAAACAAAGCATCACTCTGTTCTGCTATCTCTTCAGCATTTTTATCTCTAACTTTTTTGAAGAATGATTCTATTTCTTCAAAATTTTCCATATCTCTTAAATTCTCAACTGTTATAGATTTTACAACTTTACCATTCAAAATGCTTTTAATTGTTTTTTCTCTATCTTTTGGGTCTTTAATATTAAGCATTACCGTTCTTTACTCGGCCTTGAAATTATACACAGGCTTGATAACATTAATAATATCTGCCGTAGGAGTAATGTTGTTAACTATATCATCCATATTCTTATACGCCATAGGGCTTTCGTCAAGAGTTCTGTCACTGATGCAAGTGCTGAAAATTCCTTCCATACTCTTCTGAAACTCTTCAACTGTAAACTTATCCTTTGCAGTATTTCTACTGAAAAGTCTGCCTGCACCGTGAGGAGCTGAACAGTTCCAATCCTCATTACCCTTGCCGACACAAATAAGGCTTCCGTCACGCATATTGATAGGAATAAGAAGCTTTTCACCTTCCTGAGCCGATACTGCACCCTTACGGATTATATTTGACTCCATATCAATGTAATTGTGCACCGTTTCAAAATGCTCAAAATCCTCAACCTCTTTACCCAAAAGATTGTTAAGTATAAGCTTAGCCATCATAAAACGGTTAAGGTGAGCAAACTGCTGACAGAACTGCATATCGTGAAGATACATATCACGGTACTTACCATCAAGATAACAAAGCTCTTCAGGAACTTCCGTAACCTTTAACTGAAAGGCTTTCTTCATTTCCTTTAAGGTTGATTCTATTTCTTTTCTTCTGCCCTGAGCCTTGTATTCGGTAATTACTCTGTCACGCTCTGCCCAGTACTCCTCAATGCCACAGTGAATTTCAATGGCCATTTTCTGATAAATATCAGCAACCTGCTTGCCCAAATTACGGCTGCCCGAGTGAATAACAAGGTATCTTCTTCCCTCATCGTCAACATCAATCTCAATAAAGTGATTACCGCCACCAAGTGAGCCTACGCTTCTCTCAAGTCTTTTGGCATCCTTAAGCTCTCTGTAGCAATGAAGATTCTGTATTTCAGGCAAACGGATAAGTCTGCCGGGCTGAACATCCATACCTGAAGGAATTTTCTCTCTTATGATTCGGTCGAGTTTTTCAAAATCCACATCGTTAAAGCCAAGGTCAACCGTGAGCATACCGCACCCGATGTCAACACCGACAATGTTAGGAATAACTCTTGCTCCAAGGTCAGCCGTAAAGCCGATTACGCACCCTGCACCCGCGTGAACATCAGGCATAATGCGGATTTTGCACCCTTCGGCAAAACTCTGGTCGCAGAGTGTTTTAATCTGCTCCTTTGCAGTATCTTCAACTGTATCAATAAAAACCTTTGCGGCACAAAACTTTCCGCTGATTTCTAACATAGTTATCTTCCTTTCTGTGGTTTTAATTTTAGTCTGTTTATCAGATTTTGTAAATATGTTTTTACTCTTGATTGCTGCTTTACGGTTTTATAAGATTGAAAGTCACTGCAATATTCTCTTTCAAATATAAATGATTTCAAACACGCAAGATAACCGTCTTTATCTATATATCCTTCTTCTGAATCTTCATAAAGACTATGAAAAATCCTCATTGTAAACCAAGGCTCTTCCTCTTCCGAGTTTAATTCCGAAAGCTGTCCTATTCTGTACATCAGCTTGACCAAAGCTTCAACAGATGTTTCACTGTCAAGATATTCCTTCTGAAGAAATCTGAATATACCATCAATTATGACATCAAAATTTACTTTTTCTTTCTTCTGCCGTATGTATGCTTCTAAAACAGACAACATTTGCTTTTCATTATAGCCACAAAAGGCAAGGTCAACAATTACTTCTTCATAGGAAGTCTGTTCATTCAGAGTATTTTCAATGTATTCAAACAGTTCATCGCTGTATCCGCATATAAGCATAATTTTAAAGTAAAACGCTTGCTCAATTGTCATGGAACTTACCTCCTGTTTCATCTTACAGTTATATTTTACCAAGTAAGCTTTAATTTTTCACGGAAAAAAAGTTGCGAGAATGAGATAATTCATCAGACTCGCAACTCAAATTTATGCCGCTATATTTTTATATCTGTCGCTCTCAAGCACACTCATCATAAATTCATAAGGTGAGGGAATGCCTTCTGCTATCATTGAGAAAATCCGCGGTGTACAGCCGGAAACAAGTGCTACACCCTGATCGTTTCTGGTTACGGGCTGCTGTCTGTTTCGGCTCGCAACATTCCAGAACACTACCTCAGGAAGCTTATAGCCGGCTGCTTCAAATTTAGCTTTTGCATTTTTAAAATTTGTCACTCCTACATCTTTAACACAAGCATTAAACTCCATATCTGAGATAATGATTAATCTTTCGGGAAGCTCAAACTGAGGTAGGCTGTTATTAACCGCTGCATTCAAAACAAGGTCAAAAACCGCTTCAATATTAGTGTCTGCAACCTCATTGAAGGAGCATATGTAACGAAGCTTATCTGCAAAGGTATCACCTTTGATTTCAATAAGTTCCGGCTTAGCGGAAAACTCAATGAAATGGTTTGCGAAAGCACCCTTATTATGCTCTGCAAAGTAAATTCCGAGTGACAAAGCAACTGCAGCAGGGATAGGCTTTCCATCCATATACATAGAGCCGGAAGTATCTATGATTGCAAGAGAATTACCTTCCGAGCCAAAATCAGGAAGAGCTTTCCATGTAGCGTTCAGGCTCATTTTCTCATCCTCTGTAATATCTTTCATAAATGAGCTGAAACGACTGTTGTACCAATTTGTATTCAGATAAGGCTCTACAAGCTCATAGGGAGCTAATGTTGCGGTACTAAGCTTTGCTTCTCCTGCAGAAACCTTACTCAAAAATTCTCTATAGCGTTCACCGTCGTTACGAGCAAAGGCTTTGCGGTATTTGAACATTGCCTTGGAGGGCTGTTTTTCGTAATCGAAGGTATAATCTTTTTCACGAAGATTATTCTCTATGATGCGGATATATGCTCGAAGCCGGCTTAAGGTCTTACGGTAGGTTTTCTCATCCATCTGAAGGTAACGGGCAATTTTTTTAGCTGTTCTGATTGTCTCGGTATTGGAGGCATTTACAGATGGCAACCATTTGCCGAGCAAGGACACTTCTTCATTGCTATTCATAGCACAAATATCCTTTTGAAGCTGTTTGCGGATAAGCTCAAGTGCATCCTTTTCCACGGGTGTACCGAACAGTACGAGCAGATCATCAAAACGGCCGTATTCGGCTATGTATGAGAGATTCTTGCGTACAGTTTCAGGTGCATTGTAAGAGAGCCATTTAAGACAAACCCTGAACACCTTGCGCTCACCAAGACCGCCTCTTATATCACGGGCAAAAAACAGAAGCTTCATGGCAATATCCTTATCCTCTGTAAAAGCGCGCATAAAACGGGCTGTGATTTCCTCGTCACTTTCCCGGCGGATTGCACCAACGGTTGCAAACAGATCGAGACAGTCTGACTGAGTTGTTTTGAGTGTTGCGGCACCGTTTTCGGTTAATGTTTTGTTTGATTCCTGTTTCAGATACTGTAACATGAAACTCACTCCTTTTCACTTAAATAATCATCAGAATTCAAGGCACATTGATTCAGGAACAAGTCCTGAGGAGGGTGTTTTCAGTACCCTGCTTTTTACGAAAAGCTAATCGTCGGAAATGAATTGCTGTTTGTGCCTTTTGGTAAGACCCGGGTGGGAGTCGAACCCACCGTCACGAAGATTTTCAGTTCTTCACTCAGCCGCTGAGTTACGGGTCATATATACAAGGTGCTCGCCGGTATGCATCCGGACATAGTTTTATTTTATGAGGAGTTTCGCCTCGGAGCAGATGAATTGCTGCAAGCACCTTTGATTACGACAAGACACCTTATATCAGTATTCGGAATCTAATTTGATATAAGTTGCTGTTGGTGTCTTTGGGATGGTGCAAAGAGAATAATCGGATTTCAAGACAAAAGTCCTGAGCAACGAGCTTCGGTAAGTTTTCACTGTGATTATTCTCTATAACAAGACGCTGTCATACTGCATACAGGGATTCGAACCCTGCAAACCGTCCGGCTATAAACCGGCTGTCTCCCATTGAAACAAATGCCGTTGTACTTTTGCTGTAAGCGTCTTTATAAAACACTTACCATTTACCTTAATAGGCTACAATTGCCGTTAGGAACGATAAGTAGCTTTCGGATTAAAGACACCCGAAGGTGTCTTTAAAACAAGGTGCATGATTTTGATAGGGTTCATCTTTGAAGGATTAGCCCATTCAGTAATAAAATTGCTGTCGTCACCTTTACAAGATGCAACGGGTCAGAACTTACCTGACAAGGAATTTCGGACAAATTGCTGCTTGCATCTTTCTTGTTAGTCAAGACGCCTTCCGGTGCTTTACCTCCGAGTATAAAATATACATCGGCATTCTTAGTCGGGTACTGCTGTCAGCGTCTTTCAGGCTCTGCAAGTTAATCATCAACTGTATGAGTGGTTGACAACTATTAACAGAGCATCAAGGCACGTTTTTGAGCAAAAAGTTATAATTACTTAAGCTGACTTAATTGCTGTACGTGCCTTTTTACCACCGATTCTGTGCGAGACATGCCTTAAGTATATTACAAGGTATATCAGCATATCCTCAGTATTTGCAAGATGCTGTGCGTTTAAGGGTTTTCACCCTTGGTGACTCCCGAATTAACTGAGTCTTTTCAATTCAAATGCTGTCAGCATCTTTACAAAGCACAGGTACTGCCTTTCAAAGAGACATCCTGAGTTTTGCTGTCTGTGCTTTTGTGTCTCCATTTTAGTCCTTGACGATTGGAAAATCACGGAAAAAAAGTTGCGAACTTGACTAAAATCAAGGTCACAACTCTTTATTTTGAATAATTTTTTGCCTTTTAAGCCGTTCTATGATAAGATTTCTGAAATTCTGCGGTTCGGTTACTTCAACAAAAGGCCCGAATGATAAAACTCTGATAACGAGTTCTGTTTCGTCAGAAGAGTCATAGAAAATCTTTATATGGTATCTTTCATCACTGATTTTTTCAGCCTCTTTTTTAAAGTGTGCAAAATGAAGCATTACTCTTTCAAGAGCGTTTCTGTGGTCGAGAAGCTCCAAAGTTATGTGTTCTGTACTTTCAAGCACCTCTCGTGTGTTATCGGCAAAAGCATCACCGATAATGGTTACACTTTCTATTCCGTCAAGTCTTAACATCGGTCCGTTTCTGCAAGAGCGAATAAGAACTCTGAACTTATCATCCTTTTCGGAGTATTCCATTTTGTATGGGTCTCCTACAAAAATACGGAAAGTGCCCTTTGCACCGTGATAACCGATTTTAGCTTTCTTATTGTTTTTCAAGGCATACATAAGTGTACGAAAAACATTTATGTAGTTTTCATTTTCAAAATCATCGCCATCGTTATACTTGTCAAAAACAGAATAGTCATCAGGTGTAAAAAGAGGTTCCACTCCGTCAAGAAAGCTGAAATCCGCATCAAAAAGCTTCACTCTCGGGTCAAGGCTTATTGCTTTCAGCCACC
>JAZULG010000228.1:0-12465 GCA_045603005.1 Acutalibacteraceae bacterium | reverse complement strand
TCTGATAAGTATGCTGATAGGAATTTTACGCGTCTTATCTATCTTTACGTAATAAATGCCCGAGGCGTCATTTTCATACTCAAGCCATGCGCCTCTGTAAGGGATAACCTGAGCTGTGAAATTGTGCTTGCCCTGCTTGTCAACGGCGTCGGCATAGTATATACCGGGTGAACGCACGAGCTGAGAAATGATAACTCTCTCTGCGCCGTTGATAACGAAAGTGCCGTTCTCGGTCATAAGGGGGAAATCGCCCATATAAACCTCGCTGTCCTTTACCTCGCCTGTGTCTTTGTTGTAAAGACGTGCGGTAAGGCGCATGGGAGCTGCGTAGGTGGTATCTCTCTCCTTACATTCCTTAACTGTGTATTTGGGCTTATCGTCCATACGGTAATCCACAAAGCTCAGAACAAGGTTTCCGCTGTAATCAGTGATTTCCGACATATCCCTGAGTACTTCCTTAAGACCTGTTTCGATGAACCATTTGTAGGAATCCTTCTGAACCTGAATGAGGTTGGGCATCGGCATAACTTCCTCAATTTTGCCGAAGCTCTTTCGCACTTTTGTGCCAAGCTTCACATCGGTTACGTTAACCATTGGCTTATCACTCCATATCTTTTAAATTTGCCCGAAGGCATTGGAATTACGATTTTAAAAAAGGGTATTGACATTTGCGAATATAAATGGTAATATGCAATCAAGGAAGGAAAGAAAAATACTTCCACACATAATTATCCATTATAAGTTTCACGATTGTATCACACTTGGCATAGCTGTGTCAAGTGGTTTTTTATTAAAAATAGAGTTTTTTACCTGAAAGAGGCATATTTTATGCGAATTTCACTCCGAAAAGGGGTGATTTTTTGTTTTTCGGAAGCTTTTCAGTGGCTTTTATACCCTAAAAAATAAAAAGAATACCCTCCCCTGACGATTGTGGCAAGGGAGGGTGTATGTGCTTATAAAGGGATAAAGCGCTGTAAAAACACGAGGATTAGTGTGGTAATTGTAATTTTAGATAAAAGTAAACCCTCCCGCGGTGAGGAGGGTTTGTAATCAGAAATTATGATTCAGCTTTAACGTATTCGTAGCCTGAAGGAACCTTGAAGAGCGATGATGAAGGTGTAGTATCAATGTTTGTAAGCTCACATCTGTAGAACCGAGCACCCTCTTTATAGTCGGGTCCGAAGAACTCTGTGCCCACATATTCATCAAGAATATAGTATGTGCAGGTCTTGACGCCTGATTCATCAATGAAGTATTCGCATACTGCGGGCTGACCCCTATATTCACTGATACAGCTCTTTATTTCATAGTCGTGATAATAGAAGCCGGTGGAATAAAGATACTCTGCAATAAGCTCGTAGGTAGCATCTCCGTAGCCCTTCTGATAGGTATACATATTATAAGAATTGTGAATCGAATAGATTCTGTCAGCACTTGCATCGTAGAAGATGTCGGTGTATCTGTCTATGTAATACCAGCCGCCGATATAGAAGTCTTCACCCTTGAAGGCAAGCTTGCTTTCTATACTGTTCATTGCACTTGAGCCTGAGGTTTCGTAATATCTGAAATCAAGGCTGTAATCCGAATCGTAAAGGAAATCACGGAATTTTTCATATCTGCCGCCCGTAAGATCCTTTTCTGAGGGTACGGTAATAATCTTCTTTGTTTCACTGTAATCATACCAGCTTGTTACTCCGTCAACCTTCTTATAGGCTCTGACCGCAAGGTTGTATACTGTGTCACTTTCAAGGCCTGTGAGTGTATAGGTTGTTGAGGTAACAGTCTTGAGAGCAACCCACTTTGTGCCGACCTTGTTATAAATTCTGTAGCCTTTGGCGTCAGGTACTCTTACCCATGAAAGAGTAACGCCCTCTGCGGTTGCCTCGGCTGAGGTGATGCTTGTCTTTGTGTAATCGCCCACAATAATGGTTCTTGAGGATGAAAGTGCGCTCCACTTTGTGCCCGTTGAGGTCTTTGCATAAGCCTTAAGAGCAACATAATAGGTTGTGTTTGCCTTGAGGTCTGTAATCTGACATTCTTCTACACCCTGCTTGACATCCTTTACCTTCTTCCAGCTGCCGCCCTTTTCTTTGATGTAAATACGGTAGCCGTCAACATAATAGTCATCGTTCCAATATGCGGTTGCAGTATCGGCCTCCAGAGCAACACTTGGTGCTTTGGGCTTATCAATATTAGCGGTAGCAGCACTTATTGTTGAATAATCACTCCAATAAACATTGTCGCCATACTTCATAAAGGCTCTTACGGCAAAATCGTAGGTATTTGCCACCTCGAGGTCATTAACAAATTTTATGGTCTTATGCTTCTCGTTTTCAGTAATTAATGTCCATTCACCGTCAACCTTCTTATAAACCTCATAGCCATCAGCTGATGAGGATTTTGTCCACTCGAGTTTAATCGAACACCATGACATGGTTTCTGCACATAAGTTAAGTGCTTCTGCCTTATCTGTCTTTACTGAAAGGGTTGTATAGCTCTTTGCATTGTAGGTCTTGCCGTCTGCAATAAGATAGGGCTTTACGGCAAACTTATATGCTGTATAAGCATTGAGATTTTCAACAACAAAACCTGTTGATGCAACGTCACCGATTACCTTCCACTTGCCGCCTACAGACTGATAAACTCTGTAGCCTGTTGCATTAAGGCATTCATCCCAGGAAAGAATAACAACGGAGTCATTCTTTTTTGCGGTAACCTTTGCAGGCTTTTCGGGAGCGCCGAGTGTTCTTGCACTAACCTTCGTATAGCTTGATGCCCAGCATGTCACGCCGTCAATTTTTGCATAGGATTTAACTGCAAACTTATAATCTGTGGCATCGGTAAGACCTGTAACGGTATAGGTCTTTGCGGTGGTGGTCTTGAGAGCCTTCCACTTACCGTTTACCGACTGATAAATTCTGTAGCCCTTTGCATTCTCAACTGCATCCCATGAAAGAGTGACACTGTCGAAGCCTGCATCAACATTGATTTTCGCGGGGCTTTCAGGTGCACCGAGAGTTGTAGCATAAACAACGGTATAATCCGACCAGTAGTTTTTGCCATCCTCCTTGGTATAGGATCTTACACCGAATTTGTAGGTTGTATTCGGTACGAGATCTGTTACGGTATAGCTTCTTGATGATGTGGTTTTAAGGCTTTTCCAATTATTATCCACACGCTGATAAACACGGTATCCCTTTACATTCTCGCACTGATCCCATGTAAGGGTAACACTCTTGTAATCGGGATTGGCGTTCATCTTTCCCGGTCTTTCAGGCGTAGGGGCTGCCAACGCCCAAACAGATGAAACCGCCATAATCAGAGCGATAACAAACGCTACTGATAAAAGCCTGATTGTCTTCTTCATAAAAACATCTCCTTTTTTACATTTTCTCAATATTATTATACCAGCCCCCCGAAAAAAAGTCAACATTCTCAACACGAAGCATTTCTTAAAGTTTTCTTAAAATGCTTTTATGTGTGACTCTTTCAAAGGAGTGATTTTATCATATCACAAAAATTATGCTGTGACAGATTATCGTCTGAATGGTATAATTTTTTGTCCGAACGGTTAACAGACTTGATAAGGACTCTGCAATATGCTATATTATATCCGATATATATAGGGAGGCTTATTATGAGACCGAATATCATTTTTTATTTTTCCGACCAGCAACGCTCCGACACCCTCACCGAGGAGACAGTCCTTCGGTTCGGAACCACAGTACCGTCCCCTTGTTCTCCATTTTGTAATTTTTCATTCTTTCAAAACCACTTGATTATTTTCTCTCCGGTGTATATAATGAATAGGTAAATATAAAACAAAAGGAGAATAGACGTGAACTATCAGGAAACATTAGAAAACGCAAAAACAAGCCTTGCTGACCTCAGAGAATATGCCGTTGACGGAATCAAGGCTGTATGTGACGCATTCGGTCCCCGCCCCTGCGGTGAGGAAAGTGACATCAAGGCTCAGTACTATATGCTCGACAGCATTAAGAAGTACAGCGACGAGGCGTGGCGTGAGTGCTTCAGAGTAAATCCCGATGCATTTATGTCCTTTGTGCCCCTTGCAGGTACATGTATGTTCGGCGCAACCGCCGCAAACCTTTTCGCCGCTACAAAATGCAAAAAGGGTGCTCTCGGCTCATTGGGTCTTATCGGTACTGCCCTTTCAGGCATCGTAGGCGAATTCCTTCTTTATAAAAAGCCCCTTGACCCCTTCTTCAAGGAAAAGGAAGGCGGTAACATCATCGCAGTAAGAAAAGCCTCAGGTGAAACAAAGCGCAGAATCATCCTTTCAGGCCACACCGACTCAGCTCCCGAATGGACATATACATATAAATTCGGCTCAAACGGCTCTTACGTGCTTCTCATCCCTGCAATCACAGGTCTTCTTTACACAGGCGCTACTGCAGTTGTTAACCTTAAGAGTAAAAACAAGAAGCTCAAAAAGGCTATGAGCCTCGGTCAGCTTGCTTTCACCCCCGCTTATGCAGGTCTTTTCAACTTCACAAACAGCAAAAGATACGTTGACGGCGCAAATGACGACCTTTCAGGCTGTTTTGTTTCTTCAGCAGTTATGAAATACCTTTCCGATAACGATATCCGCTTTGAAAATACAGAGGTTGTATGCCTTCTTGCAGGCGGTGAAGAAGCAGGTCTTCGCGGCTCAAAGGCATTCTTTGAGGCTCACCCCGAGTATAAAAGAGACGGCGTTGAAACAATTTTCGTAGGCTTCGACACAATCCGTGACGAGGATTATATGATGATTTACGAAAGAGATATGACAGGTATGGTCAAAAACGACAAGAGAGTTTGCGACCTTCTTAAAAAGGCTGCAGAAAAGTGCGGCAAGGATGTACCCATAGGCGCAATCCCCCTCGGCTCAACTGATGCCGCTGCCGCTTCTCAGGCAGGTATCGCTGCCGCATCCTTCGTTGCTATGGACCCCGCCCCCGCAGATTACTACCACACAAGACGTGACACCGCTGATATTCTTATTCCCGAGACAATCGAAAAGACTATCGAAATTGCTCTTCAGACCGTATTCGATTTTGACGAAAAGGGTATTTGAGTAGCAAGTAGCAAGTAGTAAGTAGCAAGGGAAATGTCTTACGGCATTTCAGGGCTGATATAATAAATTTACCCTCTCCTACCGTTTGGTAAGAGAGGGTTGGTTTTTGTGTTCGAGATAAATATCAGTCGATGATTATTTCGTCGTCATACACAAGCTCGTCATAAATTTTCTTTTGTTCGGCTTCAAGTTTTTCTGCCTGCTCGGGTGTGACGATAACATATGTATATTTACATTTTTTAACATCTAAGCCTGAATCTCTCGGGAAATCTATCTTTGACAGTCTGCCCTTTTTGTCATAAACGAAACTTGTCAGGAACGTACAGACGTCATCGTCTTCCTTCATTGAAAGCTTTCTTCCGTTTTCGTCGTATTCGTTTATCTTTTCGTAATGGACATGTTCACCTTCATAAAAGGAATACTTCTTTTCGTTAATTATTCTGCCCTCGGCATCATATTCAAAGGTATCACGCTGATCTATAGTGCCGTCTTCAAAGGTTGCCTTTTCGGTAATCTGATTTTTCTCATCGTACTTATATTCGTAACGGTAATCTTCCTTACCCTCTGTAAAATAGACCTCTTTTACAAGGTTACCACTTTCGTCATAATCACAGGAATAATACAGGCCGTCTTCATTATCATGCTTTTCAATCAGTCTGCCCTTGTCATCATACACATAGCGTGTAGTGCCTTCAGCACCATTCTGACGAGCGTACTTTTCTTCAACAAGAACGCCCTTTTCGTCATATACGTATTCAGCGGTTGCCCACCATTCGCCATCCAATGTCCAGTTTTCACCCAAAAGCTTACCGTCGCTGTCAAATTCAAACTCTGTTAACTGACTTACTTCTTCATCACTATAATATATTTCCTCAATGACATTACCGTTTTTATCATAATTTAACCTGTAGTCAAGCTCTCCCGATTTATAGTTAAGTATTGAGGTAAGGTTTCCTTCTTCATCATATTCGTAAACCTTGCCTGTACGGGTTCTATCCCTGCAGGACTCAACAAGCCACACCTTTACCATACCCTCAGGGACTATGAGCTTGGGCACGATAACAGCGGCGGCTATGACTGCAACAACGAGCACTGCAACAACTGCGATAATTATTTTTGATTTTTTCATAACATTGTCCCTCCTTTTCAAGAACAAAATTATTATAACACAATGCAAAAAAAATACAAGAGGACGGAAAACCGCCCTCTGATTTGCTTTTTGATTATAAATCCTTAAGGTGCTTACTTCTTGAGGGGTGACGAAGCTTTCTGAGAGCCTTTGCTTCAATCTGTCTTATACGCTCTCTTGTAACGTTGAATGCCTTGCCTACCTCTTCAAGAGTCTGGGGAGTGCCGTCACGAAGACCGAAGCGAAGACGGAGTACCTCTGCTTCTCTCGGGGTAAGAGTTTCAAGCACCTCGTTGACCTTTGTCTTAAGGAAGGTCATAGCGGCTGCATCTGCAGGTGAAAGTGCATCCTCATCGGGAATGAAGTCGCCGAGATGGCTGTCTTCCTCTTCACCGATGGGTGTTTCGAGGGATACGGGCTCCTGTGAAATACGGAGAATGTCACGCACCTTATCGGTGGGCATACCGAGCTCCTTTGCGATATCCTCGGGTGAGGGGTCTCTGCCGTCACGGTGGAGAAGCATATTGCTTGTCTTCTTGACCTTGTTTATTGTTTCTACCATATGAACGGGAATACGGATAGTTCTTCCCTGATCTGCAATAGCTCTTGTGATAGCCTGTCTTATCCACCAGGTTGCATAGGTTGAGAACTTGAAGCCCTTGGTATGGTCGAACTTGTCAACCGCCTTGATAAGACCTAAGTTACCTTCCTGAATAAGATCGAGGAACATCATTCCTCTGCCTACGTATCTCTTTGCAATAGATACAACAAGACGGAGATTTGCCTTTGTGAGAATTTCCTTCGCTTCCTTGTCATCGTTGGAAATACGGATAGCAAGGTCGATTTCCTCCTCCGGTGAAAGAAGAGGCACTCTGCCGATATCCTTGAGATATACCTTGACGGGGTCATCAATAACACTCTTTGCGTCCGATGCAACAACCGCACCGTCATAGTCCTTGGGAAGGTCAATGTCAACGGAAATCGAATCAAGGATTTCATCGCTGAGGTCATCAACGATTTCAACGCCGTAGCTTTCAAGCTTAGCGTATACCTTCTCCATTTCCTCCATATCAACATCGGCTTCAACGAGTACGGCATCAATCTCGGTTGAATTGAGCTTACCTGTTGCTATACCTCTGTCAACAAGCGCTTTGAGTAAAGCATTTTTTTCCTGGTTTTCCATAATTACTTCCTTGCCTTTCTGTATTGAAAATGAATTTATTTTTTATTTTTAAACAGTGCCGCAAAATCCTCATCGGATAAGCTTTCAATTGACGGCATCTGTTGTTTTTTCATCTTTTCTTCTCTCATAACACGGACACAGTCGGAGCAGACAGTAAGACTGAACACAAGACCTTCATTCTGCTTGCATATTTTTACAAGAAGATTCATCTGCTCTGCCGTAAGCTCCTGAGAGAAAAGGGTCAGCTCCAGGCTTCTGTGCTCCGATATTTTTTCGGTTATAGCTTCAAACAGTCTTCCGTGCTCCGTAACAGAGAAATCCTCAGCCTTTACGCTGTCCTTCATTCTTTCGTAAAACTCAGGATTTTTCATAAGTGCGGCTATGAGCATCTGCTCTGCCTTTACCGCCTTGATGTTAGTACCGCCCGCAAGTGCTTCCTTACTGTTCTGCGTCATTGACTGCTGCTGTATCTGTGTGAAATACTGTTTTTTCTCGGTAGTATTACGTCTTCTTGCAAGCTGCTCGATTCTTACCATTATGGACTGCTTGCTGACATCGAGCTCTTCGGAAAGTCTCGAGGCATATATTTCCTGAGGTATCTTACTCTGAAGCCCCGCGAGCACCTCTGCCGCCTTTTCAAGGAATTTCATCTTTCCGTCACTTGTCTGCAGGTCATACTGATTTCTCAGCCGTACTATAGCAAACTCGATATCGTTTGCCGCGCCGTCGATGAGACTCTGAAATCTCTCGGGACCGTACTTGCGGAGAATTTCGTCAGGGTCCTTGCCTCCGCTCAGGTGCACAACCTTAAGTTTCATACCGATTGAATTGAAAATTCCGATTGCTCTTTGTGTAGCCTTCTGTCCCGCCTCATCGGCATCGTAGGAAAGTATTATCTCGTCGGCGTACCGTGAAAGAAGGTGCGCCATTTCACTTGTAAGAGCAGTACCGAGACAGGCAATCGCATTGGTAAAGCCCGCCTGATGAAGGGATATCGCATCCATATAGCCTTCCACGAGGATAAGATTTTTATCCGTGGAATTTTTTGCAAAGTTGAGTCCGAAAACGCCGAGACTCTTTTTATATATAAGTGTATCCGAGGTGTTGATGTATTTCGGCTTACTGTCATCAAGTACTCTGCCGCCGAAGGCAACAACATTACCTCTTGCATCTATAATCGGTACCATAACACGGTTACGGAAGGAATCGTAAAAGCTGACCTTACCGTTTTTCTCACTCTTGTTTGCAAGGTTTGCTTCATATGCCTCCTCATAGGAGTAGCCCTTCTCTCTAAGGTGATTGAGAAGCTTGCGCCAATCGTTGGGAGCATATCCGAGACCGAATTTTGTTATGGTGCTCTTTTTATAGCCTCGCGACTTGAAATATTCAAGACCCTCCTTACCCTCATCGGTGAAAAGGCAGGAGTTGAAAAATCTTGCCGCTTCCTTGTTTATTTCGTACATTCTCTTACGCTTGACCGCAAGGGAATCGTCCACGCCGTCAGAAGGCATAACAAGGGAGTATCTGTCGCAGAGAAACCTGACCGCCTCATAGAAGTCGAGATTTTCCGCGCGTCGTACAAAGTTTATTACCTCACCGCCCGCTCCGCAGCCGAAGCAGAAATAGCTCTGACTGTCGGGATACACGGTAAAGGAAGGAGTTTTCTCGTTGTGAAAGGGACAAAGACCCACAAGATTCTTTCCTCTGCGCTTGAGCTGTACGTAAGACGATATAGTCTGCTCAATATCGCATCTCATATGAAGCTCTGATAAAAATTCATCAGAAAAACGCTGTGCCATAGTCTTTCTCCTTTCTTTTCAATTCGCGATTCCCGATGCGCGATGCGCGATCGCGGGATAAAGTTATTTATCGGGAAACCGTTTCCCGCCGAATTTACCTTCCCGATTAGTACTTATATCAGTTATGTCAAATCAAAAATATCAAAATTCAACAGACCTGACTCGGCGGCATCCTTTTTTTGCCGTTTACACAGAAGCTTGCCCGCGATTGCGAATCGCGAATTGCGCATTGCGCATTGTTTTATTTGCTCCAGCCGCTTGGTATAAAGTAGTCACTGTAAACCTTAAGTGCGTAGGAATCGCTCATTCCTGCAATATAGTCACAGGCAGCTCTCTGAGTGCCGTCACGCCAGGCTATCTCTATATATTCGTTGGGAAGCTCGTTGGGATTTTCTTCAAAGAAGTGGTAAAGGCGCTGTATCATAGCCATAGCTTTACCTTCTTCGCTTTTGCATACGGGATTTGTATATACTCTGTCAAACATAAACTCGTGAAGTATATCAAAGGCACTTTGTACTTCTCTGTCGAAGGCAACCTCACCGTATGTATTCTCTATCACAGACGTGACCATTGTATCAATACGCTGACTTTTTGTTTCACCGAGAATTTTTCTCGCCTCAACGGGAACGTTACCCTCGGTTATTACTCCGCCGCGCACCGCATCGTCTATATCGTGGTTTATATATGCTATTTTATCGGCAAGCTTTACTATTCTGCCTTCAAGAGTCTGAGCCTCCTCGCCTCTTGTGTGACACACTATTCCGTTTCTTACCTCATAGGTAAGATTCAGACCCTTCCCCTTGTTTTCGATATAATCAACTACTCTCAGGCTCTGCTCATAATGCTTGAAGCCGCCGGGCATAACCTCGTTGAGGGCCCTCTCCCCTGCGTGTCCGAAGGGGGTATGTCCCAAATCGTGACCCAGAGCTATCGCCTCGGTAAGATCCTCGTTTAAACCGAGACCCACGGCAATTGTTCTTGCAATCTGTGAAACCTCAAGGGTATGGGTTAGTCTTGTTCTGTAATGCTCGCTGTCGGGAGCCAGAAAAACCTGAGTTTTGTGCATAAGACGCCTGAATGCGGCACAATGAATTATTCTGTCTCTGTCACGCTGATAGGCGGTTCTTACGGGACACTCCGGCTCGTAAATCTGCCTGCCCTTGGTATTTTCACAAAGCATAGCATACTCAGAAAGAGTATTCCTTTCGTTAAGAAGAGTTTTTTCTCTGATCTGTGCCAAAAAACCGCCACCTTTCTCTCTTTTTTCCCTCTATGTTGAATATATACGCTTTTTTTGAGTTTTCCCCTCTTTTTATTATATTTCGCAAAATTTTTCGTCTGTAACCTCACAGCCGAATTTTCCGCAGGAAACATCGGTAAGTCTTGCCTCAAAAAAAGGAAGCTTTTCTTCGGGAATTCTGAAAATGACCTCCACCGCATCGGTGAAGACAGTATCCTCCACAATTCCTCCCTCCTCGCAAATGAGAGGAACAAGTCTGCCGTAAAAATTGTAGTCGGTTTTTACGCTGACTATCTTGCAAAGGGACATGGTTATGACCTGTCCTGCGTCAAGGGCAATTTTCGATCCGTGGGAATAGGCTCTTACAAGTCCGCCGGCCCCGAGCATTATACCGCCGAAATATCGGGTGACAACAACGCAGCAGTCAACCACATCCTGCTTGATTATTACATCAAGAGCGGGCATACCCGCAGTGCCCGAGGGCTCACCGTCATCGCTGAAACGCTTTATCTGCCCCTCCTTAAGGCTGTAGGCATAAACGTTATGGGTAGCATCCCAATGCTTAGATTTTATCTCGGATATAAAGGCGGTTGCCTCTTCAACCGTCTTTACCGGCTTTACATAGCCTATGAAGCGTGACTTCTTGGTGATGAACTCGTCGCTCGACTCATATTTCACGGTTTTGTAGCTTGCCATATTCTTACCCCCTTTTTTCAGGATATACCAACTATAAATGAAAATAAGACGGAACAAAAATTTGTACCGTCTAAATTCTTTAATTAAGCCAATTATTTGTTCTTTGCAAGATTGATACGCTTATTGAACTTATCAACACGTCCGCCTGTATCAACAAGCTTCTGCTTACCTGTGAAGTAGGGATGGCAGTTTGAGCAGATATCAACACGTAAATCCTTCTTTGTGGAGCCTGTCTTGATAACAGCACCGCAAGCGCACTTTACTTCTGTCTGTTCGTAACCGGGATGAATACCGTTTTTCATTATGTGTCACCTCTTTCGGACATTATTATTTACATTAACGCAAGGTATTGTATCACAGTAAAAATAAAAAATCAACATTTTTTTGAAAATTATTGTTTTTTTTTCATTTTTTTATTTTATCTCGATTTCACGCGATAAACGGAAGGAGTAAATTAAGGTTTGCTTTACTTTGATGCCGGTACAAAGCTCAAGTGCTTTCTTATAGAGAAGAACCTGAGAGCTGTACTTTTCCCTGAATTCCTCTTCGCTGTCAATAAGGTCTGTTTTGTAGTCTATAACCACAAGCTCTCCGTCTTCCCTGAAGGCACAGTCACAGGCACCCTGAATCATAACCTTTTCATCGGAAAACTCCTCAACATTTTCATACACCTCATTTATGGGAACCTCGATAATGAATCTCTTTTCTCTGAGCACCGTATCAGAGGCAAGTATTCTTGAAAGAAGATCACTTCTGAGGAACTCTCCCACACTCCTGCGGTTTATTGCCTTTGCCTCGGCTTCGGTAAGTAAGCCTTTTCCGAGAAGCCTCTGTATTTCTTCTTCAAGGTCAAGCTTCGCTTTTTCGTAGTCGGCAAACTGAACAAAACGGTGTGTTGCAGTACCCTTCTGAGCACCGGTCAGACCTCCCTCGCAGAGAAAAGCCGGCTTTGAAGACGCAAAATATTCTCTGTCTATATAGTTTTTATCAACAGAGGATGCGGTTCTTTTCATATTTATGCCGGTAAGAGCCTCGTACTTATATCTGAAATCGGCTCTTTCTCTGACTGCACGAAGAAAGTCTGTGTCAACCTCGCACTCGGAAGAGATGCTTTCAACAGCATCGGCAAGGGGCTCGTCCTCACTGATAAACACCTTGAGCGGAGATTCGCAGTCAAGCACAAAGCTATCGTCTATATTGGCAATTTCGCGCAGCTTATCGCTGTCTCTGTGTCTTAAAAGTGCCGTAAGAAGCCATTGGCCGAAGCTGCTTGCTTCAGAAAGAGCGTAGGGCGATATTTTTTTGCTGCTCCTTACGAGGTCAACACCGCACCTTGCTATA
>JAZULG010000227.1:0-7661 GCA_045603005.1 Acutalibacteraceae bacterium | reverse complement strand
TTGGCAATCGCTCTGGTACGGTGAGAGGAATCCTTCACCATTCCGAAAACGGGTACGTTAAGACCGAATGCCTCCACTACGGGCTTCACTGCATTGACCTGACCCTCGCCGCCGTCAAGCAGAATAAGATCAGGAAGTCTGCCGAAGCCCTCACCGCTTTCCTTTTCCTCAACATATCTGTTAAATCTGCGGCTGATGACCTCACGCATTGAGCCGTAATCGTCTTGACCGTCAAAGGACTTCACCGCAAAGCGACGGTACGCCTTTTTGTAGGGTCTGCCGTTTCTGAATACGACCATACCTGCCACATTATCACTGCCCGCTGTGTGAGAAATATCGTAGGACTCTATATATTCAGGAGTTTTTTCAAGACCGAGAAGCTTTCTGAGCTCGTCAAGCACTGCAGTTTCCCTGCCGCTTTTTCCAAGCTGCTCGCCAAGCTTCTGCGCCGCATTGCTCAGGCACATCTCCATTACCTTTGCCTTCTCTCCCCTTTTGGGTACGGTAATATTTACCTTTTTGCCCTTCCTTTCACTCAGGTATTCAGCAATAAGCTCGGAGTCGGCTATCTCCTCATCAATTACTATCAAAGAGGGAATATACCTGCCCATAGAATAGAATCGGGTTATCGCCTGCTGACGCATATCCTCGCAGACGGTGAGGATGAAATGCTCGCTGCCCACAAGCAGACCGTCCCTGAAGCTCAGTACGGCAAGACAAGCCTTTTCGCCGCTTTCAACAAGAGCGAAAACATCCTCCTCAACGCTATCCTTCACAACAACCTTCTGCCGCGAAGCGATTCTTTCTATCGCCTTGATTTTATCACGAAGCTTTGCCGCTTTCTCAAATTCAAGATTTTCCGATGCCGCTTCCATCTCACTGTGAAGCTCCCTTAAAAGCTTCCCGCTGCCTCCCTTGAGAAATTCCACTGCTCTGTCAAGATTTTCCTTATATTCCTCTTTGCTTATTTTGCCTGCACACACGCCGCAGCAGCGGGAGATAAAATAATTAAGGCAGGGTCTCGAAAGTCGGTTTATATCACGGGGAAACTGCTTTGCACAGGTGGGAAGGCGGAATATCTCACAAGCCTGAGAAACTGCATTTGTGACCGAATAGTTACCCGTATAGGGACCTAGGTAATCGGCGTTTTCATCATCTTTTCTGAAACAAGGGGTAATGGTTCCCCATTCACCCCTTGTGATTTTTATATAGCTGTAGCCCTTATCGTCCTTGAGCAGAATGTTATATTTAGGCATATTCTGCTTTATGAGACTGCATTCGAGAACGAGGGCCTCAAACTCCGTATCGGTAAGAATATAGTCGAAGTCATCAACGTTTTCGACCATTTTTCTCACCTTGGTGCTGTGTCTGTTCTGAGAGCCGAAATACTGACTTACTCTGTTTTTAAGCTTCTTTGCCTTGCCGATATATATTATCTTGCCGCTTTTGTTTTTCATAATATACACACCGGGTGTAAGAGGAAGCTTCATAGCCTTTTCCCTGAGTGGAGCAAGCTTTGTATTTTCCTGCACAGACACGCACCTCCTTTTTATTTATTTTACTTTAACCGATACTGACGATGAATATGATCCGTAGCCGGTTATACCGCCCTTTTTGGCGACCGCTCTGATTCTGTAGGTATATTTTTTTCCGCTTTTGAGATCTGTATCCTCATATTCGGTAACTCCGCTTCTGAGTATGGCTATACGCTCCCACTCCGAGCCTGTATAGCGGAAAACATAATATCTGTATACGTTGGTGCACTCATCCCACGAAAGAGATGCGGTGCCCTTTTTCTTGCTTGTAAGCTCAAGCACTGCCTTCTCGGGTCCTGACATCGAGTAGGCCTTATCTGATGCGGAGGAATAGAGATATTTTCCGTTTGCCTTTGTTGCGGCATAAACTCTGTAGTAGGCACCCTCACCGGGTCCCACACTGAGAGTTACGGTTGTCTCCTTCACCGTTTTTACCTTGGAATACTTCTTCGTGGCAGAATCGTATCTGTAAAGCACATAAACCGTAGCATTCTGTGCTTCGTCCCATACGAATCTTATCTTGCCCGTTGCAGAATAATTCTGTCTGAGGCCCGTAACCTTCGGCGGTCTCGTGGCAAGCTTGACCTTCGTGTTTGCACCTCTGAAGGTGCCGCTTTCGGTTTTATCACAGGCTCTTACAAGATAGTAATAGCTTCTGCCTGCCTCGGCGGTCTCATCGGTGTACTTTGCCGTATCGGTGTTTCCGATTTTGACATACTTCCTGGTTTCTGCATTGTATCTGTGTATATCGTAGCTGTCGGCATAGTCAAGCGCGTCCCATGTAAATGTTATGCGGTCGGTCTTTGTTTCGCCTGCAACTACGGATATGTTTGTAATATTCTGCGGCTTTACCGTTACAGTGCATTCCGCACTGATTGTACCGTCCTGATTTTTACAGTACACAGTTGCTTTGCCGCAGGAAAGAGCCGTAACAACGCCATTATCAACCGTCAGTACCGACGTATCCGAGCTTTCCCATACAAGCTCCTCTGTGCAGTTTGCAGGCTCAACCGTAACCTCTGGAATAACAGTATCGCCGTAAACCGTATTGATGCTGCTTTCAGTGAAGCTTATTGAGGTAAGCTTCGGTGCTTCGGGAAGGGTGACATTGAAGGAAACAAGCTTTCCGCCTATTACCCACGAGGAATTGTGACTGCTTCTCGAATAAACCTTTGCATAATACTTTCCGTCTGCATCGAGCTTAATCTTCGTTGAGGTCGCACCGTAAACATTGAACTGCTTTATTACCTTTTTATTTGCGTCGTACAGTCTGAAAAGATAGTAGTCTGCACCGCTGATCTCTTCCCATTCAAATTCAAGGTCGTAGCTTTCGTAGGTATCGCTTACATTCTTAAGCTCAGCCTTCTGCCAGCTTCCGCTGTCATAGTCGGAATAGTTGAGAGCCGCCCAGCCCTTCACATTTCCGTATGCAACCTTACCCCAGAGATAATCCTCACTGTGAAGCTTTTCGGTAACATAAAAGGTTGCACCTGCAGGTATTGAGCCTACCTTCACGCCGTCAACAGATGCCTTGTCTCTTACGTTAAGGTTGCTGTCGGACATTATCCATGTCTCACTGTTTTCGGGAAGCTCCTCCATCACACCGAAATCCTCGATATGGTCGAAGAAGTAAAGGTCTGTATTCTGTCTGTCGTTTCCTTCAAGATGAAGCACATAGGTGAAGCCTCTGTTTCTGATGTAGGATATATCCATAACACCCCAGCGGATTCCGCACTTATAGTCCCAGTTACAGTCTGTGAAGGATATCTGTGAGCCCTTTACACCCGTAACACATATGGAATGTCCGTCATTTCTGAAGCGGATTACGTCGCCCACTCTGAGCTTATCAACATCAAGCCTTGTGCTTTTTTTAAACTTGTTTCTCGGTGACTCACCCGTAATATCAAAAGCAATCTTATGAGCGTATCCCATACACTGTATAGACCTGTCAAAGCTGTTGCAGGAGCAGGCACCCTCAACCCAGCTGCAGCCTCTGTGAGATGCGCAGGGTGTATCCGTAACTGTCTCGGGGCTGTTTTGTGACGAGCCCATATGATTCCAGTATTTACCCTCGGGATATTTCACCACAAGTGAGGCAAGACGTATCATATCCTCGTCAACGGGCTCTTGTGTAGGCTCTTCAAGCTCACTGTCAGATGATTGCTCATCCTTCAGCAAGGTGCTCTCACCGGTAGCGTCTTCGTTTACGGCAGTTGTCTGCTGAGAGTCAACAGCAAAGGCGGCTGACCCTGATATAAGAGATAAAACGGTAATCGCAGAAAGTATTAAACAAAGTGTTCTTTTTATCATACAGGACTCCTTTATTTTTCTGTTTCCTTTTTGTTAAAAATCCAAAATCGGATATATTATATCATATGTTTAAGTTTTTTGCAAGTTTACCCTGTTACAGGAGTAATTTTACAAAAGCAGAGGAAAGCACGAGACTTGTGAAATCTGCCGCAAGTCCTGCGAGAAGCGTATGTCTTGTATGCTTTATCCCTACTGCACCAAAGTATATACTCACCGCATAGAAGGTAGTATCCGTCGCTCCCATAAGCACCGAGGCGACCTGACCGACAAAGGAATCTGCACCCTCACTTTCAAGCACGTCTCTGAAAAGAGACAATGAACCTCCGCCTGATACGGGAGTCAGCAGGCCTATGGGAATCATCTGCTCCGGTACACCGAGAAAGGCGGCAACAGGCGAAAAAATATTTGCTATCAGCTCCATTCCCCCGCTTTCCCGAAGCATTGTGACTGCTACAACAAGGGCAACAACCGTCGGAAAGATGCCGTAAACCGTTTTAAGCCCGTTTTGAGCACCTTTTCTGAAAAGGTCAAAAACTCTTACTCCCTTAAGCATACCGAGGCCAAAGGTGAGAGTAACAACAAGAGGCAGTACCCACACCGCTATACGGTTAATCATTTTTCTCCCCTGCCCTTCTTTTCAGAAGACAGCCGAACTTTGCCACTGTAAGTCCTACTGCGAGAGCCGACGCAGTTGTCAGCAGTGTGGGAAGCAGTATTGACATAGGCTCCGCCGAGCCGTACTGTCCTCTGAGTGTAGCTACGGTTGTGGGGATTATACGCATCGCCGCAGTATTCATCACCACAAAAATCACCATCTCGTCACTTGCTCTGTCTGTATCTGCATTTATCTGCTGAAGCCTTTTCATCGCTTCAAGGCCGAGAGGCGTTGCCGCATTTCCGAGGCCGAGTATGTTTGCTGTTACGTTCATAGATATTGCTTCGAGTACGTACCCCTCTCTGCGAATCCGGGGAAAAATAAGCTTCAGAAGCGGAGATACAAAGGACGAAAGTGCTTTTGTTATGCCGGAACGCTCAGCGACCTCCATAATTCCGCCCCAGAAGCACATAACTGCCACAAGGTTAAGAAGCAGCTCCACCGCCGCAGTACCGCCGGAAACAACCGCAAGGGAAAGCTCGGACATTCTGCCCGTCACGGCGGCTGAGATCAGGGAAAATATAAACATAACGGGAAGTATGTAGTTCATCACGGATTATCTACCCCTTTCGGTCTGCTGTTGAATTATATTCACAAATAAGAGCAGATATGAAAAAAACAGTGCTTCACACTGAAGCACTGCTCTGATTTATTATTTGAATCTGTCGAAAAAGCTTCTCTTTTCCTCGCCGACGGTTGTTCCGTCATCGATATTGTTTTTAGGCTTATTTGTGAGGGTCTTGTCAAAATCACGAAGCATATCCTTCTGCTTCTGGTTAAGATTTTTCGGTACCTCAACAATAATTTTGACAAATTGGTCACCTCTGCCTCTGCCGCCGAGAGATTGGATACCTCTGCCTCTGAAGCGGAAAACGTCACCGGGCTGAGTACCGGCAGGCAGCTCATACTTAACCTTACCGTCAAGAGTCGGGATGTAAAGAGTATCACCGAGAGCCGCCTGAGCATAAGTAACGTTGAATTCACACCATACGTCGAAGCCGTCACGCTCAAAGAAGGGATGAGGTCTTACGTTGACGTTTACTCTCAGATCACCTGTAGGACCGCCGTTGACACCAGGATTACCTCCGCCTCTGACAGTAAGTGACTGTCTGTCATCAATACCCGCGGGTATTTCTATATCCACGCTCTGGGGCTTACTGTTAAGACCCGTACCGCGGCACTTCTGACAGGGTGTTTTTATAATCTTGCCCTTACCGCCGCAGGCTGAACACTGCTTTGTCGTGTTTACCACGCCGAGGAAGGTTCTTTCCTGAGTGTTTACCTGACCTCTGCCGTTACACACCTTACAGGTTTCAGGGCTTGTACCCTTTTCGGCACCTGAGCCGCCGCATTCACTACACTTTTCAACCTTATTTATCTTTACGGTCTTTTTGCAGCCCTTAGCAGCCTCTTCAAAGGAAATGGTTATGTTGGTCTGTATGGTTGAGCCCTTTCTCGGAGCGTTGGGATTGTGCTGTCTTCCGCCGCCGAAGCCACCGCCGAAGCCGCCGAAGCCACCGCCGAACATACTGCCGAGAATGTCACCGAGATCGAAATCTCCGAAGCCGCCGCCAAAGCCGCCGCCGAAGCCGCCTGCACCAAAGTTAGGGTCAACGCCCGCATGACCGTACTGGTCATATCTTGCCTTTTTATCACTGTCGGAAAGTACCTCGTAAGCCTCGTTGGCCTCCTTGAACTTTACTTCCGCAGTTGCATCTCCGGGATTAAGGTCAGGATGGTACTGCTTTGCAAGCTTTCTGTATGCCTTTTTGATTTCGTCATCAGAAGCACCCTTGCTGACACCTAAGACCTCGTAATAATCACGTTTATTTTCTGCCATTTATATTTTCCTCTCAAATAGGATAAATCAACATCGGGAGCTGTATCCGAAGACACAGCTCCTCAGTTTAAAATCAGTTAGCATCTGTGAAGTTAGCGTCAGTATAGCCTGCGTCTGTGTAGCCGCCGTTATCTGCTGCACCGCCGAAATCACCCTGATTGAAGCCGCCCTGAGCGCCTGCAAAGTCATTGGGGTTGAAGCCCTGTGCACCCTGAGGGTTAGCCTGCTGATACATTTTCTCTGAAAGCTTGTAGAATGCCTGAGTAAGTGCTTCCTTCTCTGACTTGATGAGGTTGATATCCTGACCGTTGAGTGCATTCTTGAGTGAATCAATCTTTGTCTGGATTTCTGCCTTATCCTCTGCTGAAAGAGCCTGAGCAGCTTCCTCGGAGAGAATCTTTTCGCACTGATATACCATCTGGTCTGCTTCGTTTCTTGTGTCTACCTCTTCACGGCGAGCCTTGTCCTCCTGAGCGAACTTCTCTGCTTCCTGAACTGCCTTTTCAATGTCTTCCTTTGACATGTTTGTTGATGCAGTGATGGAGATTGACTGCTCCTTACCTGTACCGAGATCCTTAGCGGAAACGTGTACGATACCGTTAGCGTCGATGTCGAAGGTTACTTCGATCTGAGGTACGCCGCGACGTGCGGGCATAATACCGTCAAGGCTGAATACGCCGAGGGTCTTGTTGTCTCTTGCAAATTCTCTTTCACCCTGAAGAACGTGTACTTCTACCGAAGGCTGATTGTCTGCTGCTGTTGAGAAAATCTGGCTCTTCTTTGTGGGGATTGTTGTATTTCTTTCGATAACCTTTGTGTTGATACCGCCCATTGTCTCGATACCGAGTGAAAGGGGTGTAACGTCGAGAAGGAGAAGACCCTTAACGTCTCCGCCGAGAACACCGCCCTGAAGAGCAGCACCCATAGCTACGCATTCGTCGGGGTTGATACCCTTGAAGGGCTCCTTACCGAGGAAGGTCTTGATTGCATCGTTAACTGCGGGAATTCTTGATGAGCCGCCGACCATAAGCACCTTGTCGATTTCGCTTGTCTTAAGACCTGAGTCTGAAAGTGCCTGACGTACGGGACCCATTGTTGCTTCTACAAGGTCTGCAGTAAGCTCGTTGAACTTTGCTCTTGTAAGAGTTGTTTCAAGATGCTTGGGGCCTGTTGCATCTGCTGTGATATAGGGAAGTGAAATAGCTGAGGTTGTTACGCCTGAAAGCTCAATCTTTGCCTTTTCTGCTGCTTCCTTGAGTCTCTGCATAGCCATCTTGTCACCGCGGAGATCTACGCCCTGCTCTGCCTTGAAGCCTGCAAC
>JAZULG010000226.1:0-6281 GCA_045603005.1 Acutalibacteraceae bacterium | reverse complement strand
CCTAAGACCGCTTGGCCTCCCGACTTCTCCCAGCTGAGCTATACCCCCATGTATTAAATTTTTTCAACTGCTCAATGTGGGTGCGTTTCTGAGTGCTTCTCGCTCCCAGCTGAGCTACGCCCCCATATGTTCTGTTGCCCGATTATATTACCATAAACGCATAAATTTGTCAATAGATTTTCTCCATTTTTAACGGCAAGGGACTACTGTCTCCTTGCCGCTTTATCTGCTTTTCTGAGAATTTCAATTACAGGTACGATAAGAAAACCGCCGAAAAAGTTACCCACTCCATGCACTGTATCAAACACTGCTCCCGCAGCTATCCATGCAAGCATTTCTTTGAAATCAAGTCCGAAGAAAATCGCCTGAGCAGGTGCATACAGTATGCCGTATAAAAAGCCGTGCAACGAGCAGACTGCCACATATACCGGCACTGCAACTGCTTTCGGCATCCTTTTCGGCAGAAGCATAGTAACCCCCCAGAGGATTGTCCATATGTATAAATAAGGCACCCACCATGCATTGAAGCCACCGAAAATACCCGTCAGAAGCACGAATACATATATCGGATACAGTGCCTTCCTTCGGTACACAACCGTAAATGCTACTGTCAGCACACCGACAAGGTGTATATTCGGCAGTGCCTCCATTATAAGCTTCGAGCAGTACATCAAGGTGCCGAGCATCCCGAATATTGCCGTTTCTCTTACTGTAAGCTTCATTATTCTGCCCTGAAGGAGTAGCTTGCACCTTCTGTGATGTCGGTCATATCCACGCCTGTCGGTGACATCTCGCCGTTTACGTAAAACGCCCAATATTTGCCGTCTTTTGTGTAATCGTATGTCATTCCCGCTACGGTCTTGACATAAAGTCCGTATGCACCCATTTCGCCTGAAATTAGTCCGGCGTCAACAAGTGCCTCACCTACCGTTTTTCTATCGGTACTGACCTTGTAGTATGACGTATTGCCGTCGGCATCAACAACAGTAAAGTCGAATACCTTCTCACCCTCGCCGACACTGATAACCGTTGCATCGGTATTTGTGCGCACCACATCAGTGGGGGTGGTCTTTTTGCCGCAGGCAGCAAAGCTCATAAGCATAATAGCCGCAAGTATGATTGCCGTTAATTTTTTCATTGTTTTTAGCTCCTTTGTTTTTATTTTTTTTGCTTGCTTATTGACAGATTCTCTTTTTTCACAACATCCTTTCAAAAAAATACTTCCCATCCGTACACCGATGAGAAGACAACAAAAGAGACCTTCCTCAAAAGAAGGCTGTTTCGTTGCACTCTCCCTTACCCAAAAGTGCTGCACGTATGTTTCACAAATGAGCATTCCGACTTACCTTAAAGGATTACGGTAATGGCTGTTGCTCGGGATTCTCACCCGTATTTCCTCATTTGCTTATTGCATTATATCACCCTTAAACAGCTTTGTCAACAACAAAAAGTACCCGCCTTAAGCGAGTACTTTTTATCCGTTTATAGCTTTTTATAAAAAGTTAAAAGAGATTCGGAAGATTATTCCTCTTCCTTCTTCTTCATACAAACGAATGCTGCGCCGGATGCAACTACGAGAGTGCCAAGTGCTACTAATACTGCAGATGTATCACCTGTCTTCGGGGGCTTTGTTGTTACAACAGGAGGTACTGTTGACTCAGGAACCTTACCGATGAAGCCGATGTAGAGGTTTGCGAAGAAGTTAACGATTTCGTTATCAAGTAAGCCTTCGATCATTGTTGTGTCAAGGCCGAGACCTTCAAGAGCTGATAAAATCATATCAACAATTGATGCTGTTGACTGTGTTGCTGATTCAGCAAGCTGTGCGATATTGAATTCGCCTGTCTCGTATGAAGCAAGGCTGATACCGCTACCGTTGAAGGTACCGAGAACAGTGCTCATAAGTGACTGAAGTCCGCCGTCTGAAAGTGCGCTTACAACACCTGAAAGGATGTTTGAAGTCTGCTCGTCAACGGGGATAAGCTTGATGATTGATGCAAGGTCAAAGCTGTTTGAAGCAGTACCGTTACCTGAGTTTGAAGCCTGAACAGAATTCATATCCTGTAAAGCACCCTCAAGCTTTTCAACAGTATCATCGTCATCGCCTTCAAAGCTGCTGATAAGTTCCTCAATGTCAACATCCTCAAGATCAAGATCGCCTAAGATGCTCTCGATGTCGGAAGCTGTAAGTCCGCCAAGGTCAACGCCCTCTAAAAGTGATTCAAGATCTGATGCTGCTGATACTGAAGTAACAAGCATTGAAACGCAAAGCATTACTGCAACGATTACACCAAAAAACTTTTTCACGTTATGTCCTTCCTTTCTTAATATTTATATAAACGGCTTATGCCGTAAATATACTGCTAACTAACTAATTATACAACATATTGTAGCATTTTACAATAGTTTCCTATGTATTTTCTTTAATTTACCAATTCAGATAAATGTCAAGACCTGATGTTGTGAAGTTCTCACCGAGAATAAATCCGTTTTTCTTGAGCTCACCGCAGATAGCAAGAAGCATTGCATAGTCCTTTGCGGTAATTCTGCAGCTGAGTGAAAGCTCTGAACGGTCTGTAAGCTTGTCGAGCCTGCCGGGCACGAAGCCGGTACACCACCAATACTTACCGTATTCTCTTGTGTATATCTCCTCGCCGTTACGGTAACCCGTCATTGACATAAAGAGTGCTTCCTCGTTGCTTGCGGCATCGTAGTGGTCAACCTCTCTGTCCTTGGGCTTTGTGTATACGCCGATTTCATGACCTACAAAAAGATAGCCGTACTGACCCTTCCAGAACTGAATCATCCAGTCCTTTCCGCCGTATTCGAACTTAAGTCTCATTGTATCCATAAAGATTCCCACGAAGGGAGCGCCGAGGTCGTAAAGCTCGTTATATCCGCCATAACGCTGCCAGGGATCGGAGCTTGTGTAATAGAAATTACCGTCCGGATCGTACTGATATCCGCCAAGACCGTTATCGAAGATTGCTCCGTTTTCAGTATCGGGAGAAATCGTACCGCCGGTTGTAGGCTCCTGCGGACGTGTTGAGGGCTGAGTACTCGGCTGTGTTGAGGGCTGAGTCGAGGGTTGTGTGCTCGGCTGAGTCGAAGGCTCTGTAGTACCCTCGCCCGAAGGAGTTGTAGGATCTGTGGGGTCTGTAGCATCCGGATTACCGGGAACAATTATCGCGGAGAAATCGCCTGTGCTCTCTGTAGGATCGGTTGGATCTGTGGGATCCGTGGGAGTATCCTGAGAGTCTGTGGGTCCCTGTGTTGTGGGAGGTAATGTTGTCTTAGCCGGAGGCGGTACATTGTCCCTTTCAAGGACGGCATTCATACCTATGAATGACCCTATACACACAACAATTAAGGCAATAATTACAAGTATCGCCGATCTGTTATTTTTCATATTCATTGGTTAACCTCCGAAAAAACTACATAGTTACTGACATTATTATAATACATAGTATAGATTAACAGATTATAGCAAAAAGGTCAAGGGAAAAACAAAATATTTACAATTAAATAACAGAATTTTTTTCCTCTGCAGAAAGAAAAAAATCAGAGCAGATTTTAACCTGCTCTGACTGATGTTATTTAAAGCTTTTTATCAGTTGTTACCGAAGATATTTCTGCCCTTGAATACGGGAAGAATGTCGCTGTCGTCATCGTCTGTATCGTCAAAGATGGACTCAGCCTTCTTTGCGGGTGCTGCCTCTGCAGGAGCTTCGGGAGCGGGTGCTGCCTCCTGCTCTGCAACAGGAGCCTGAATGGGTGCAAAATCAGCAGCGGTAACATTATTCAGACCGTTTGCTTCTGCAGCCTTCTGGAAGATTGATACAAAGCTCTGACCGAATTTTGTTGATGCAAAATCAATTGTTTCAGGATCCATTGAAGTGAAAATTGAGGTTGAATCCTTTCTGGGTGACTGGCTTATAAACTCGGGTGCTGCTGCCTTCTGTACGGACTGAGCTGCCTGAGCGGCTTCTGTAGCTGCTGCCTTTGCATTTTCTTCGATACCGAAGCCTGTAGCGATAACTGTAATGAGCATCTCATCGCCCATATCCTCGTCAAATACTGAACCGAAGATGATGTTTGCATCGGGATGTGTTGCATCAGCGATAAGTGAGCCTGCCTGCTCAATCATATCAAGTGACATATCAGATGAGCATGTAACATTGATGATAACGCCGCTTGCGCCGTCGATAGCTGTCTCAAGAAGGGGGCTTGTAATAGCCTGCTTTGTTGCCTCAGCAGCGCAGTCTGCACCTCTGCCGCGACCGATACCCATATGAGCAAGGCCTGCATCCTTCATTACGCTCTTGATATCTGCAAAGTCAAGGTTGATATAACCGGGAACCTTGATTGTATCTGAAATACTCTTGACACCCTGCCAGAGAACGTCGTTTGCCTTACCGAAGGCATCCTTCATGCTAAGGCTCTTGTCGCCGAGAAGCTTAAGTCTTTCGTTGGGGATAACAATAAGGCTGTCTACGTGCTTTTCGAGCTCTCTGATACCGTCCTCAGCCTGCTTCATTCTCTTTCTGCCTTCAAATCTGAAGGGCTTTGTAACAATACCTACGGTAAGTGCGCCAAGCTCTCTTGCAATCTCTGCAACAACGGGAGCTGCACCTGTACCTGTACCGCCGCCCATACCTGCGGTGATAAACACCATATCTGTTGAGCGAAGAGCATCTGCAATTACGTCACGGCTTTCTTCTGCAGCCTTTCTGCCGATTGCAGGGTCACCACCTGCACCCATGCAGCCTGTAACCTTCTCGCCTATCTGAATCTTGTGAGTTGCCTTTGAATTTTCAAGAATCTGTCTGTCAGTATTGATTGAAAGGAATTCAACACCGATAATACCTGACTCAACCATTCCGTTAACTGCGTTTCCGCCGCCGCCACCGACACCGATTACCTTAATCTGATTGTAAGCAGCGTTTTCGTTATCAATAATAAATGCCATTTTACTTCCTCCTAAATATATCAAGTTGGTATAAAATCAAATCAAGCAGTACACCCGTAAATGGACATACTTTCTTATTATCCATAAGATTATACCACGTTTTTTCGTAAATTACAATAACAATCGTTAATTAGATTTCTCTTTTTTCTTATATTTTTGTAAAAAAATCGATTTTTATGCCTTTTATAAGTAAATTGATCCCTCTCTGAAATACGCATTGTCAAAGCGTACGTCAATATAACCCGTCTTTCCTGCGACCTCTTCCGACTTAAGCACCTTGCCTGCAAGAGAGACACGGCTTTCAAGGTCACTGCCTGAGCCGAGATATATCATTATCTTGCTCTCACCATTTACACAGTACACCCTTATGTTATCTGTATCGGAAACATTGACCGTTGCCTTAAGCACCGCATTATCCTTTTCGAGAGCGGCTACAACATTCACCGCAAGGCTGTATTTTTCAGCCGTTTCCGATGAGGGTACAAAGGCAGTACCGACTGCATAGCTTTCCCAGCCGACGCCGTAAACCCTGTAAAGTCCGTCAGTAAGGGTCATATCCTCTCCGTCTGCGAGAGCCTTGCCGTAGCCGTCTACAGCAACACTTTCACCCTTATTGACAAAAAGGTACTTTTCCTTCGTGGGAGTTACGGTGAGAATAAGCTTATCACTAAGCTTACGCTTCACCTGAACACTGTGTACGTAAGGAAGTGAGGCGGTAACTCTTCCGTTGACCTCCGCTTCCTTTACGGAAAACATATTCACGCCGATTTCTAGTCCCGATGCGGCGATAATCTCCTCGTCGCTGTATATACTGTCGCCCTCGACGATGATTACGCCTGCAGGTGCGCCCTTTGTATAGGTGTATATGCCTGCAAAAGCAAGGGCAAAAACAAGAAACAGTATTATTATAAGAGCATTCTGTCTTATACGCTTCTTTCGCTTCCTTGCGGCTCTTTCCTTACTGAGCTCCGTCGGAGACTTTCCGCCCTTTAATTCGCCGTCAATGTCTCGCTCTGCCTTATTGAGCTTCTGTCTGTTACGTACCTCCTCGGCTTTTTTCTGCTTTTCGGTTTTGCCTCTTTCCGATATGAGCTCGGAAACGGGTCTTCCCTTCGGTACTCTTGACTTTGCGGGCGACTTTTTCTTTTTGCTCTGTGTTTTCTTACTCTTCTTACTTTCCGTATCCTTTTTTCTGCCTTCGGATATAAGTCCCGTCTGCCCGGAGCCGTTCTTTTGCGATGGAGTCTTCTTCTGAGGTGCAGACTTTTTCTTCTGCTCGGGTGCTCCCCTTTTCGGTGAACTCACCTTTGCC
>JAZULG010000225.1:0-8943 GCA_045603005.1 Acutalibacteraceae bacterium | reverse complement strand
CGCGATCTTACGAAGAGCTGAGTTGGGCTTCTTCGGTGTAGCTGTTTTAACAGCTGTGCAAACGCCACGCTTCTGAGGAGAGTTATGATCTGTCATAACATTCTTCTTTGAGTTGAGGCCTTTGAGAAGAGCGGGAGCCTTGGGCTTCTTAACAAGTGTTTCTCTACCGTTACGAACTAACTGGTTAAAGGTAGGCAAATGTAGCATCTCCTTTCTTGAAATATTCTTTTGCGCATAATCGCACGCTTGAATATTATAACTGATAGTGTCAAATATGTCAACAAGATTTTTTTCGTTTCGGTTAATTTGTATAATTGCTTATTTTATCAGAGAGTATTGGCAGTTTTTGTAGTAAATATTTACTAAAAGGGACTAGGGATTAGGGATTAGTAGGGACACGGCAAGCCGTGTCCGCATTTCAGTAGCAATCAGCATTAGTCTCTAATTGCTGATTACTCCTTCCGTCATTCTTCGGATGCCACCCTCACTTAAGGAGGAAGGCTGAGCAGGGTATGCCCCGTGTGGCGTACCGATGTATATGTGTGGTGTGTTTTCGGTGGGAGACCACGTAGGGGGGCTCCCCTACAAAAAAAGACAGCTACGGAAGGTAACTGTCTGTAAGAATTCACTTCGTTGCTTATGCCTTTTTGGCGGCGGCAATTGCCTTTTTTGTAAGATTCTTTATATAAAGATTGATGAACACTCCGCAGGGAAGGTTGAGTATAAGTGAACCCGCTGCAAGGGAAACAAGGTACCAGGGAAGCATCGCTACAAGATTTTCAGCATCTATAAATGCAACTATAAGATAGACAAAGCCTACATTGTTGAATACCAGGGGCATATAGGGGTGAGCGAGAATAAGCAGACCGATACCGATAACAAGAGGTATGCTGATTGATACAAGCGGGGCCGTGCCCTTCTTTAAAAGCTCAACATATACTAATATAATACCTGCCGCAAGAAGAAGTCCCACTGCGCCTCCGATAAGCGTGTGCCAAAATCTCTGCTTGTAGGTAAGTTCCTCCTGCATAAAGAAAAGGGTAACCGTTACAAAGAACGCCCAGTTGACAATATGTAAGCCTGATGCTTCAAGTGTAGGGTGAAGTGCCTGATAGATTACGTTCCATATTGCAATCCATGCGAATACAATAAGTAATGCTCCCATTTTTCCCTTTGCAGGCTTCTGTATGAGCTTAAAGCCTGCCTTTTTTGTTTCGTTTGCCATTGTTAAACCTCCGTTTTTTTTATTTATTGTTCAGATTTTAACACACAGTGTCACAAAAGTCAATGAAATTTGGTACATTTTGTTTTAATTCTGACAATTTGTGCAGAATTTGGTTTGGTGTAACAAATGAGATAAAAATAATAAAAGACTACCCTTTTCTTGGTAATCTTCTGAATTATATGTTCTTCTCTGCAGATGAGTGAAGCATACTACTTGCTACTTAAAAGGGGCTGTAAAAACTTACAGCCCCTTTTAACTTTAATTATACGCTCCAGACAATCTTGTTGTCTTCAACAGTTGCTTCAAGTGCCTGCTTGTCGATATACTCAACCTCGTTGTAGCACTTCATGCCGGTACCGGAAGGAAGAAGCTTACCGATAATAACGTTTTCCTTAAGACCGAGAAGTGGGTCTGCCTTGCCCTTGATAGCTGCATCTGTAAGAACTCTTGTTGTTTCCTGGAAGGATGCTGCTGAAAGGAAGGAGTCTGTTGCAAGTGATGCCTTTGTGATACCCATAAGAACAGGTGAGCAGGTTGCGTACTCGAGCTCCTCGCCTGTTGCTTCCATTCTGAGTCTGAGTGCCTCGTTGGCATCGCGGAATTCCTTCTTATCGATTACTGAGTTGGGAAGAAGGTTGGTATCGCCTGCCTCCTCAACCTTTATCTTTCTCATCATCTGACGAGCAATAACCTCGATGTGCTTATCATTGATATCAACACCCTGAGTACGGTATGTGAGCTGTACCTGGCTGATAAGATAGTCATGAACGGCGTTTACGCCGAGTACGTTAAGAACATCTCTGGGATCGATTGAGCCTTCTGTAAGGGTTTCGCCCTTCTTGACGAACTGACCCTCGGATACTCTTGCTCTTGCGCCGAAGGTAAGGAAGTATTCCTTTCTCTCCCCTGTTTCCTCGTTTGTAACGACGATATGAGGATTACGCTTGATCTGCTCGAAGGATACAACACCGTCGATTTCGCTGAGCATTGCAAGTGTCTTGGGCTTACGTGCTTCGAAGAGCTCTTCAACACGGGGAAGACCCTGTGTGATGTCGGCACCTGATGCAACACCACCGGTGTGGAAGGTTCTCATTGTAAGCTGAGTACCGGGTTCACCGATTGACTGAGCAGCGATAATACCAACGGCTTCACCGACTGTAACAGGCTGACCTGATGCGAGGTTTGCACCGTAGCACTTGATACAAGCACCGTGGTCTGAATTACAGGTGAGAAGTGAGCGGATTGTGATGCGGCGGAGAGCGGAAGCCTCTTCCTTGCTCTTGCCCTCATCGAGAGCCTTATTCATTTTTGCAGTGAGATACTTGTCGATCTTTGAAGCGTCAGCCTCTGTGAGCATATGGTTGTTATCCATAATAATCTCACCGGTTGCTTCATCAACAAGGTTATCAAGAAGATATCTGCCCTTAAGTCTTTCTGAAAGTGATTCAAGGATACGGTTACCGTCCATGATATCGTAAACCTCAAGACCCTCGTGACATCCGCAATCCTCTTCACGGATGATAACATCCTGTGAAACGTCAACAAGACGACGGGTAAGGTAACCTGAGTCAGCGGTACGAAGAGCGGTATCGGCAAGACCTTTACGCGCACCACGTGAGGAAATGAAGTATTCCTGAACGTTAAGACCTTCACGGTAGTTAGCACGGATGGGAACCTCGATGGTTTTACCTGCGGTATTGGCGATAAGACCACGCATACCTGCAAGCTGACGAAGCTGGCTGTTTGAGCCTCGGGCACCGGAGTCAAGCATCATCCAGATGGGGTTGGTTGCATCAAATGAGCCGGTGAGAGCATCTGCAACTCTGTTTGTACAGGTATCCCATGCCTTGAGAACCTGTCTTGAACGGTCCTGATTGGAAAGAAGACCTCTGTTGTACTTTCTGTTGACCTCGTCAACAATTGCTTCTGTTTCAGCGAGAATATCCTTCTTTGTTGCGGGAATGATAGCATCGCAGACAGCAACGGTAATACCTGACTTGGTCGAATATTTGTAGCCCTGATTCTTAACGTTATCAAGCACCTCTGCAGTCTTTGCAGTACCGTGAATCTGAATACACTTTGCGATAACCTTACCGAGAAGTCCTTTGTTTACAAGGCCTTCAACCTCAAGGCGGAACATATTTTCGGGATCTGTTCTGTCAATAAAGCCAAGGTCCTGAGGAATGGGATCATTGAAGATGATCTTACCGAGAGTTGTTTCGATAATCTTTGACTTCTTCTCACCGTCAATTTCCTTTGTCATACGAACCTTGATTCTTGCATGAAGGTCAATTATACCTGAATCGTATGCAAGTCTTGCCTCGTCAACATCGCGGAACACCTTGCCTTCACCCTTTGAGCCGGGAAGCTCAAGTGTAAGATAGTAGGAACCGAGAACCATATCCTGTGAGGGAACGGCAACAGGCTTTCCGTCTGAAGGCTTGAGAAGGTTGTTTGCTGCAAGCATAAGGAAACGTGCTTCTGCCTGAGCCTCTGCTGAAAGAGGTACGTGAACAGCCATCTGGTCACCGTCGAAGTCGGCGTTGAAAGCGGTACATACAAGAGGATGAAGCTTGATAGCCTTACCTTCTACGAGTACGGGCTCGAATGCCTGAATACCGAGGCGGTGAAGTGTGGGAGCACGGTTAAGCATAACGGGATGATCCTTGATAACTACCTCAAGTGCGTCCCATACGCATTTTTCCTGACGGTCAACCGTCTTTCTTGCTGTTTTGATATGTGCGGCAACACCGGTTTCAACAAGTCTCTTCATTACGAAGGGCTTGAAGAGCTCAAGTGCCATTTCCTTAGGAAGACCGCACTGATAAATCTTAAGATTGGGACCAACAACAATAACTGAACGTCCCGAGTAGTCAACACGCTTACCCAAAAGGTTCTGACGGAAACGTCCCTGCTTACCCTTGAGCATATCTGAAAGGCTCTTGAGGGGTCTGTTGTTGGGCCCTGTTACGGGTCTGCCTCTTCTGCCGTTGTCGATAAGTGCGTCAACGGATTCCTGAAGCATTCTCTTTTCGTTTCTGATAATGATTGAGGGAGCTCCTAATTCAAGAAGCTTCTTAAGACGGTTGTTTCTGTTGATAACACGTCTGTAAAGATCGTTAAGGTCACTTGTGGCGAAGCGTCCGCCGTCAAGCTGAACCATAGGACGGATATCGGGAGGAATAACGGGAATTACATCAAGAACCATCCATTCGGGTTTGTTGCCTGATGCCTTGAAGGCTTCAACAACCTCAAGTCTTTTGAGGATTCTTGTCTTCTTCTGACCGCTTGCTGTTGCAAGCTGCTCGCGAAGCTCAGCGTTGAGTGCTTCAATATCAATTTCTGCGAGGAGCTCTTTGATAGCCTCGGCGCCCATACCTACTCTGAACTCTTCATCGTCGTAGTAGTATTCCTTGATGTCATCGTACTGCTTTTCTGTGATAGCCTGACCCTTCTTTACGTTGGGTACTGAGCCGGGATTGATAACAACATAAGCTGCGAAATAGAGAACTCTTTCAAGATCTCTGGGTGAAATATCAAGAATAAGTCCCATTCTTGAGGGAATACCCTTGAAGTACCAGATGTGTGAAACCGGTGTGGCAAGCTCGATGTGACCCATACGCTCACGACGAACCTTTGCCTTTGTGATTTCAACGTGACATCTTTCGCAGATTTTACCCTTGTGGCGGATTCTCTTATATCTTCCGCAATGACATTCCCAGTCCTTGAGGGGACCAAAGATCTTTTCGCAGAAAAGTCCGTCGCTTTCGGGTTTGAGTGTTCTATAGTTAATAGTTTCAGGCTTTGTTACTTCACCGTAGGACCATTCTCTGATCTTTTCAGGTGAAGCCAGACCTATTTTGATTGATTCAAAGGTTATGTTTTCCATAATGATTCAAGTCAGCCCTTTCCTGTATAATTTAATTTGGGTTATCCCCTTCCGACAGGTCACCCCATCGGAAAGGAAACGTTAATTACATATTGTCTTCGTCGGGAACAAAGCCTTGTGCGAAGCCTGCATCATTGATTGTGGGATTCATCTCATTGAAGAAGGCATTGACGTCAAAAGCTTCTTCCTCTTCTGCTGACTCGTAATCAGAGTCATCGTCAAAGTCGAGACCGAGATCAAGGTCAAGATCAAGATCGTCCTCTGACGGCTCTTCATCAAGCTCAAGGTCATCCTCATTATCATCGTGGAGCTGTTCCTTCTGAACATCGCGGTAGCGGTGAAGTGATACACCCTCATCTCCGTCGATATTCTGCTTAAGGTCGATTTCTTCGTTGTTTGCGTCAAGCACCTTAACGTCAAGACCGAGGCTCTGAAGCTCTTTAACAAGAACCTTGAAGGACTCGGGAACGCCTGCCTGAGGTACGTTTTCACCGTTAACAATAGCTTCGTATGTCTTTACACGGCCCACAACGTCGTCTGACTTAACGGTAAGAATTTCCTGAAGAGTATATGCAGCACCGTAAGCTTCAAGTGCCCAAACTTCCATTTCACCGAAACGCTGGCCACCGAACTGAGCCTTACCGCCGAGGGGCTGCTGAGTAACGAGTGAGTAGGGACCTGTTGAACGGGCGTGCATCTTATCGTCAACAAGGTGATGCAGCTTAAGGTAATACATCACGCCGACGGTAACCTCGTTATCAAACTTGTCACCTGTACGTCCGTCATAAAGGACGCTCTTACCTGTTTCGCTGATACCTGCCATCTGAAGTGCTTCTCTGATATCCTCTTCGTGAGCACCGTCAAATACGGGAGTCATTATATCCCAGCCGAGCTGACGGCATGCAAATCCGAGATGAACCTCAAGAACCTGACCGATATTCATACGTGAGGGAACGCCGAGGGGGTTAAGAACGATATCAAGAGGTGTACCGTCTGAAAGGAAGGGCATATCCTCCTGAGGAAGTACTCTTGAAACAACACCCTTATTACCGTGACGACCTGCCATCTTATCGCCGACCTGAATCTTTCTCTTCTGGGCGATGTAGCAGCGAACAACCTTATTGACACCGGGGCTGAGCTCGTCACTGTTTTCTCTTGTGAACTCTTCAACATTAACAACGATACCGTATTCACCGTGAGGTACGCGAAGTGAGGTGTCTCTTACCTCTCTTGCCTTCTCACCGAAGATAGCGCGGAGAAGTCTTTCCTCAGCAGTAAGCTCTGTTTCACCCTTAGGTGTAACCTTACCGACAAGAATGTCACCTGAATGAACCTCTGCACCGACACGGATGATTCCTCTTTCGTCAAGATCCTTGAGAGCATCACCGACATTGGGGATATCGTTTGTGATTTCTTCGGGACCGAGCTTGGTATCACGTGCCTCGAGCTCGTATTTTTCAATGTGGATTGATGTATATACGTCGTCTCTTACAAGCTTTTCGTTGATAAGTACGGCGTCTTCGTAGTTATAGCCTTCCCATGTCATAAAGCCGATAAGGGCATTCTTACCAAGGGAGATTTCACCGTGGTCTGTTGCAGGACCGTCTGCAATAACCTGATTTTCGTCAATGTGCTGACCAACCTTTACAACGGGCTTCTGATTGATACAGGTACCCTGGTTGGAACGCATAAATTTGATGAGATTGTATGTGTCAAGGTGACCGTCCTCTGTCATAACGTCAACTCTGTCGGCGCTGACATAGGTAACTGTACCTGCGGCTCTTGCAAGCACGCAGACACCTGAGTCTGTTGCTGCCTTGTACTCCATACCTGTACCGACATAAGGAGCCTTACAGGTAAGAAGAGGAACTGCCTGACGCTGCATGTTCGCACCCATAAGAGCACGGTTTGCGTCGTCATTTTCAAGGAAGGGAATAAGAGCAGTAGCAACGGAAACAACCATCTTGGGAGAAACGTCCATATAATCTGCTCTTGAGGGGTCGATTTCAAGGAATTCGTCACGGTGACGTGCGTTTACCTTTGTTCTTACAAAGCGACCTTCTCCATCAAGCTTTTCGTTAGCCTGAACAACCGTGTATTCGTCTTCAACATCGGCTGTCATATACTCAAAGGTGTTCTGAACAACGCCTGTTTCCTTGTCAATGGGGCGGAAGGGTGCCTCAATGAAGCCGTATTCGTTGATTCTTGCAAAGGTTGCAAGGTAAGAGATAAGACCGATGTTGGGACCTTCGGGAGTCTCGATGGGACACATTCTGCCGTAGTGTGAATAGTGAACGTCTCGAACGTCGAAGCCTGCACGGTCACGTGAAAGACCGCCGGGACCGAGGGCTGAAAGTCTTCTCTTATGTGTAAGCTCTGCAAGGGGGTTGTTCTGGTCCATGAACTGTGAAAGGGGTGATGAACCGAAGAACTCTCTTACTGCTGCGATAACAGGTCTTGTATTGATAAGAGCCTGAGGTGTTACCTTGTCTGTTTCCTGAGCCTGGAGAGTCATTCTTTCCTTAATAACTCTTTCCATTCTTGAGAAGCCGACACGGAACTGATTCTGAAGAAGCTCACCTACGCAACGGATACGACGGTTGCCGAGGTGGTCAATATCGTCTGCACTGCCTACGCCGTTTGCAAGACAGTTGAGATAGTTGATTGAAGCAAGAATATCGTCAACGATGATGGTCTTGGGAACAAGCTCGTCTGCTCTTTCAGCAAGAAGTGCGAGAACCTCTTCCTTGCTCATATCCTCGATTTCGGCAAGAACCTCGTTGAGTACTGTATATCTTACGTTTTCGTTGATGCCTGCATCCATAAGCTCTTCTCTTGTGAAGCCGGGAAGATAGGGAAGCATATCAACCATATTGTTTGAAATAACCTTTACGGGCTCTTCAAGGCCCTCAACGGTTACATAAGCAATCTTTGCACCTGCCTGCTCGATTTCATAAGCTCTCTGCTTTGTAACAAGCTCACCCTCTTCAGCGATGATTTCGCCTGTGAGCTCATTGATGATGGGAGCTGCAAGTCTGAAGCCGCGGATTCTGTCGGAGATGCCGAGCTTCTTGTTGTATTTGTAACGGCCTACTCTTGAAAGGTCGTATCTTCTCTCGTCGAAGAACATACCCTCAATGTGAGTCTGTGCGCTTGAAAGCGTGGGAGGCTCACCGGGACGGAGCTTCTTATATATTTCGATAAGAGCTTCCTCTGTGTTCTTGGTGTTATCCTTTTCAAGAGTTGCTTCGATTCTGTCATCAAAGCCGAAGAAGTCACGGATCTCATTGTCGGTTGAGTAGCCGAGAACACGGATAAGAGTTGTGATGGGTATCTTTCTGTTCTTATCGATTCTTACATAGAAAAGGTCGTTCTGGTCTGTTTCGTATTCGAGCCATGCACCGCGACCGGGGATGATTGTTGAAGTGAAGAGCTTTTTACCTGTAACGTTGTGAGTCATACCGAAGTATGCACCGGGAGAACGTACGAGCTGAGAAACGATAACTCTCTCGGCACCGTTGATTATGAAGGTACCGCTGTCGGTCATAAGGGGGAAGTCGCCCATATAAACTTCACTTTCAAGGGCGGTTCCGGTCTGTTTGTTGTAAAGTCTTGCAACAAGACGCATGGGAGCTGCGTAAGTGGTGTCTCTCTCCTTACACTCTTTTACGCTGTACTTGGGACGGCTTTCGTCAAGGCTGTAGTCTACGAAGGAGAGGACAAGATTTCCGCTGTAATCAGTGATTTCCGACATATCCCTGAGTACTTCCTTAAGACCTGTTTCGATGAACCATTTGTAGGAATCCTTCTGAACCTGAATGAGGTTGGG
>JAZULG010000224.1:0-8737 GCA_045603005.1 Acutalibacteraceae bacterium | reverse complement strand
ATAGTTTTCACCGAAAGCCATTACCGCTACAAAAAGCTTTCACCAATGTATATCGGAAGCAGAGCTTTTGGTAAAAAGGTTATAAAAAACGCTTTGAATGAGCTTGAAAAATTATAAAATCACCCTTTTTAAGGGTGCTTTTCCTTACTGCTTGCTACTGACTACTTATTACCTCTTCCTTGCAATATTCAGCAGCCTTACAACCACAGGTGAAAGGAAAATATTTATTGCCATTTCAGCGATGAAGTTAATTCCGACCATACCGAAAATGAGGTATGCGAAAACGTTGTCAAAGCCTGCTCCTGCGCCCCATTCGGTAACGGTGTCAAGGAAAAATACCACACAGCCGAGAAGGAAAACGCCCGTATTTACCACGGGACAAATGAGGGCGGCAAGGATAACTGCGAAGGTACGGTTTTTCTTTTCGAAGACCTTGCAGATAAGTCCTGCGGCAAGTCCTGCTGCCATACCCTTGAGAAGAACTGTGATTACCGTTCCGGGTACGCTGATGGCAAGAAAAGCGGCGGCGTCGGTCATAAGCACCGCAACACCGAAGATGAAGCCGAGCCAGGTGCTGATTTTAGGTCCGCACATAGCCGCACCTATTACGATAGGAACGAGAACGAGAGAAATTGAAAAGGGTCCGAAGCGGATGAACTGACCGAGCATCTGAAGAACGATTACCATAGCGGTGAGAATTGCTCCGAGGGTCAGAGTGCGTATCTGAGCTGTATTTTGTTTACTTTTACGCATAATAGTTACCTCCTTGTATTTTTCGCTGAATTATATCATCCTGCGCGGGATTTTTCAAGAGCTTTTTTTACACTTTGTAGCAATATACAAAAACTGTTTTATCGTGGGGATAAACTTGTGTAAAGTTAAAGCGGGGTACGGCACCTCAGTGCTTTTCGGTAACTGCCATATAGTAACCTGCTACTTCCTCGGGTGAAGCGGCAGGGTTTTCTTTTATCCACCAGTTTACCGCCTCGCAGAAGGTGCCTATGAGGTGATGGACAAGAAAGCTCTCGGGCACATCGGTATGAAAATCGGTAAGATGTATACGGAAAAGCTTATTGAGATAGTCTCTCAGATAGCCGAGAAAAACATCGTGGCTCTGTGAGGAAAGAATAGCTCTTATGTCGCTTTTTTCTTTTTCGAAATGCCACAGAATGTGGGTAAGCTTCGCCTGCAGTGTCACCGATGAGTCGGGGTAGTCGCACATATTGCCTTCGATTATGTGCTCGAAAATATCACTGCACATCGCCTTCAGAAGGGTATCCTTAGTCTCGAAATGGGAATAGAAGGTGCTTCTTCCGATGTTGGCCTTGTCGATGATATCCTGCACCGTAATGCTTTCGTACCTGTTGTTTTTCATAAGAGAGCTGAAGGCTGAAAATATAGCCTGCCTTGTCTTTTGCTGACGTCTGTCCATAGTACCTCCGAACAAAATTCCCGAAATGTTCAGTAAAATACAAAACCAAAAAATCGGTTGTTGAGTATTTAACGGAAAAGGGATAGAATATTATTGAACAAGATGTTCAGTATCTTATTGATTATACTATAAAAAGGCAAAAAGGTCAACAGGAGTGGTACTATGAAAACAGAAAAAAAGATTTTAACCGCATTTTTGCTCAATTTGTCCTTTTCTCTGATTGAATTTATCGGCGGTGCTTTTACGGGCAGTGTTGCAATACTTTCCGATGCGGTGCATGACGCAGGTGATGCGGTAAGCATAGGACTTTCGTATTTTCTTGAGCGTAAAAGCACAAAAAATCCCGACGAGAGCTATACCTACGGCTACAGACGTTATTCTGTGCTCGGTGCGGCAATAACCGACGGAATCCTTCTCGTCGGCTCCTGCGCAGTTATAGTCAAGGGTATTGAAAGAATAATAAACCCTGCCGAAATCAACAGCGGGGGAATGATAATCTTTGCGGTTTTCGGCTTTGTGATGAATCTTCTTGCCGCCTTTTTTACAAGGGGAGGTGAGTCTCTCAATCAGAAGGCGGTAAACCTCCATATGCTCGAGGATGTGCTGGGCTGGGCGGTGGTACTCGTCGGCTCGGTTGTTATCAAGCTTACGGGGCTTTATATCATCGACCCGATAATGTCAATCGGTGTTGCTCTTTTTATACTTATCAACGATGTCAGGGGCTTTCGACAGATAGGACAGCTGTTTCTCGAAAAGACTCCCGAGGGGATTGACATAAAGGAAATAAAAGAACACCTTCTCGCTATAGAAGGCGTTAAGGATATTCATCATATTCATATAAGAAGTCTTGACGGTGAGGTGTGCTATGCAACGCTTCACGCTGTTGTCGTCGGTGATACGGCGAAGGTGAAGCACAGTATCAAGGAAGAATTAAAGGAGCACGGCATCTCTCACAGTACTGTTGAAACTGAGTCTGAGGGTGAGGAGTGCGGCGAGAGGGAATGTGTTGCAGAAGTCTCACACAGCCACCACGGACATCACCACCATCATCACCATTAAAAAAGAGGGGTACGCCACACGAGGCGTACCCTGTATTTTTACCTTTTTATGTGCTGACGCTGATTTTTTTCCTTCTCACACCGAGAGCGGAAAGCAGAATGGGAAAGCCGAGGAAGAAGGGGGCGTAGGGCCAGAGTCCGGGACCCGGCTTTGCATAGCAGGAGCTTGAATGGTTTTCGGGATTATACCATACAGTAACAGGCTCACCGATATAATGTGAATCGGGGACGTTGCCCGAAAACAGCTCGTTACCCTCATAGGTCACGCCGTCAACGGTGTAGCGGTAGTAAAGACGGTAGCTTCTTCCGCCGCCTACCTTGCTTTTTGAGCCGTAAAACTGCTGTGTATCAACAAGTACTCCGTCGGTGCTTTGCCAGTCCCTGTACTGCTCGGTTTTGATGAAGTAGAGCAGTACACTCAGAAGTGAAGCAACAGCAACAATGATAATTGCGTTTCTGATTTTAATTTTTGTTTCTGTTTTCATTTCAGACCTCTGTTTTCATTTCAAGATAGGGGAAGAAATCGAAGCCCGCCTTTTTATATGTGTGTACCGCCGCCTCGTTTTCCTCTTCAACCTCAAGGCGAAGGAGCGAATCGGGGTACTTTGCTTTTACGAAATCTATAAAGCGGCTGCCGAGTCCCTGACCTCTGTATTCCTTGAGAATGTATAAATCCTCAATCCATATACATCTTTTTCCGTACTCGGTGGAGAAGCTTTTTGCAAGCATGGCGTACCCCTGAAGAGTACCCTCAAGGTCGAAAACATAGCCTTCAAGATAGGGTGAGTCAGAAAGACAGGTGTCGATATCGGCGCCAAAGATTTCCTCCGAGCCGTTTGTTGATACGGCAGGGGAGGAGTAAAACTCCTGCATCATTGATATTACGTCTGCTCTGTCTTTTTCGGTTATTTTTCTTATTTGTGGGGACATAAGAAGACTCCCTTCAGCTTCCCGCCCGGAGAAGCTTTTTGTTTTTTACTATTATAATAATTGCGGGGATAAGCAAAAGCTGAAGAATAGTGCCGGGCATAGAGAGCACCACACCCGCTGACCAGAAGTCTGTAAAGCTGTATTCCGACACATCAAAGTCTAAAAGGCAGAAATGGGCAATACCCCACATAATTCTGCCGATAACCTTTGCAATAATAAATGAGGTGTATATTTGTATGTTCTTTTTCGGCAGTTTGTCATATAAAAGTCCCGAAACGAAGCTGTAAGTTGCAAGCTCGAACGCCATAGCAACAGCCGTCGGGAAGAAAAGCGGAGTACCGAGAGTCAGTGAGCGAAGTATGGGAGCCATAGCACCCACTGCAAAGCCGTAGCTCTTACCGCATATAAATCCGCAAAGGAGTATAGGTATATGCATAGGGCAGAGCACAGAGTTTATCTGTGGAGACTGACCCGTTGCGAGGGGGATTATAAATGCGAGGGTGAGGAACATCGCCGAGAGAGCAAGGTTGTGATTTTTCATAGTTGTTACCTCTATAGGTGAAGTGCATTGGTCAGAAAGGCGTTTATTTACTATCACTCAGATTATATAAATAATCGTTGTAAGTGTAATAATCATCGCTCTGATAAACGAAGTTATCGCAATAGTTGAAGGAAGAAACTTTGAGGAGAATATTCGGATCATTTGTAAGATATGCATCAAACAAATCGCAAAGATTATCCTTGTTTTCAACTTTTAAACCTTTTGTGCAGTAAAGTTCATTTTCTGAATTCCCGTACGGACACATATTTCCGTGCCGACAAGTTAAACAGCAAGCGATACTAACGCCTTCGGGAAGGTTCTTCTGCAAATCGGCAAAAGTATCCGTCCAGAGGTAGTTTGTTCCCTTGCCCCGATATTTTATACCATCATAAATGACGCTCAGTTCTGATATAGGGTCAAAAGCATCATCGTCATCATCATAATCAAGATGAAAAGGTACAAGTGTTTTACCGGTTGTTAAAAGAAGGGTAAGATACCCGTCTGTTGATTTTATAATCATTTTCCATTCTCCTTTGCGGTTGTAACACTTGAAATCAACTTTCGTCGGATCGTACCGCATTTTTTATACAAATCTGCGGCAGAGTTTCTGTCAAGAATTTCAGACTTTACAAATATTTCCAACCAATATTCGGTTTCATAGCATTCTTTAAGTGCGATTTGCATTTTAGCAATGAAATCCGGTCTTCCGTGGGCGTAGCTTGCTTCACGGATGTTAGCACCGATTGAAGTGGCTGAACGCTCTAACTGATTAACGAGGGAATGATGCCCTTTTATTGTGTCACACAGTCTTATAATTTCTACGGCAAAATCTGTTGAGAGATCTTTGAGAATTGAGTCGGACATATCTGCACCGCCTTTCTGCAGATGATTATATCATAACCTGTCAGAAATTGGAAGTGAAATATCCTGCGGATGTGAAATAATTCACTTCGTGAATTGTGAAATATTCGGCTGACACCGAATGTGAAATGAAATAAATCCCTTACGCACCGCAGTGCATTTCACATTGCAAAGCAATATTTCACACGCGAAGCGTATTTCACAAATCCGAAGGATTTATTTCACTGCTCCAGAACAAAAAAACCACTTCTTATGAAGTGGTTTTTTTGTTCTGGAGCGGATGACGAGGCTCGAACTCGCTACCTCCACCTTGGCAAGGTGGCGCTCTACCAGATGAGCTACATCCGCATATTTGGTGCCTCCGGCCGGAATCGAACCAGCGACACGTGGATTTTCAGTCCACTGCTCTACCAACTGAGCTACAGAGGCAAATTGAGAACTCTGTTGAATTCTCTGTAAATGGCGACCCGGAACGGGCTCGAACCGTCGACCTCCAGCGTGACAGGCTGGCGTTCTAACCAACTGAACTACCGGGCCAAATGGTGGGAACAACAGGGCTCGAACCTGTGACCCTCTGCTTGTAAGGCAGATGCTCTCCCAGCTGAGCTATGCTCCCATCTTTGCCACCGCTCTCGCAGCGACTCGTATAATATACACTATAAAAATCGATTTGTCAACAGTTTTTTTAAAGTTTTTTTTGATTTTTTTTATTTTTTTGCTTTTCTTATCAGATTACCTATATCGGAAGATGTAAAGACATACTTTTTATCACAGAACTGACAGCTTACCTCTGTCTTTTCATCCTGCATCATATCTGTAAGCTCCTCGATGCCCGTACTGATAAGTGCGCCCTCAACTCTTTCTCTTGAGCAGTAGCACTTGTATTCCGGCTCACTGCCGTCGAGCACCTCAAGCTCAAAGAGGGGGAGTGCGTGATGACAGATCTCCTCGGGTGTCATACCTTGGTCGATAAGTGTGGAGATAGGCTCGAGATTCTTTATACACTCTTCAACCTTGTCGATGGTGTCATCCATAGCGGTGGGAAGAAGCTGAATGATAAGTCCTCCTGCGGCACGTATTGAAAGGTCGGGATTTACAAGTACGCCGAGAGCACAGACGGTAGGTGTCTGCTCACTTGTTGAATAGTATGCAGTTATATCCTCGGCAATTTCACCTGAAATGATAGGGGACTGACCTACATAAGGCTCCTTCATACCGAGGTCCTTGATAACTGTAAGGAAGCCGTTTTTGCCTACTGCACCCGCAACGTCAAGCTTACCCTTTGCGTTGAGGGGAATTTCAACAACGCTCTGCTGTACATAGCCGCGTACGTTGCCCGATGAATCGGAAACCGCCATAACCGTACCTGCGGGACCGTCACCCTTAAGACGGAGAGTAACCGAGTCGTCCTTGCCCTTGAGCACTGCACCCATAAGTGAAGCACCCGTGAGAAGTCTGCCGAGAGCCGCAGAGCATACAGCGGAGGTCTCGTGAATCTGCTGAGCCTTTTCTACTATATCTGTTGAATTTACTGCCATAACGGTGAGAGTACCGTCATTTGAAATACATCTTACTAATTTACCCATTTTGTAACTCCTTTTAAATGCGGAATTCCGAATTTACTGTGTACCGATTTTCCTTGCCACAAATACCGCTCTTTCGGTATTATCCTTAACCGCTTCGGTTGTCATTTCCTCGTAAATACCGATAAGCTCAAACCTGTTTTCTGTGAGGAGCTTTTCAAAAAAGGAAAGCTCATAGCCCTTTTCCTGAAATTGCTCGCTGTATTTATAGTATGCGTCCGTTTCCTCGTCTTTTTCGAAAATATCGAGAGAAACGGTGGTGAGCATATTTTCATCGGTTTCATTCTGCCATACGCAGTAAACCTCGTCCATATCGTAAACGAAGGTGTTGTTGCCCAGTACCTCTCTGTGCTTATAGGGAGTATTGACATCGAAAACGAAAATGCCCTTATCCTCCATAAAAAGAGACACCCGTCGGATAATTTCCCGTACCGTTTTTTCGTCTGTCACATGGTTGATACTGTCAAGCGTGCAGACCGCTGCGTTGATTGTACCGAAAAGGTCAAGCTCCTCCATTTTCTGGCACAGGAAGATAGCGTCCGCCTCGCTTTCGTACTTTTTTTCCTGAGCAACGGATAACATTTCCTCAGAGGCGTCAACACCGATAACCTCGTAGCCTTTTTCGGCAAGAAGCATTGAGAGGCTTCCCGTACCGCAGGCAAGGTCAAGCAAAATCCCCTTGCCGACAGCGTTATCTGCAAGGAGATTATAGATATAGTCACATCTGCTTTCGTAGTCAACGTTTTCGGTCAGTAAATCGTAATAGTATGCGAAATCGCCGTAGCCTGACATATTATTCACCTTTTCCGAAAATCTTGTCGTAACCGCCTGCACCGAAGGCAAGGGAACGGTTAACACGGCTGATTGTTGCCGTTGAAGCACCTGTCTGAGCGACTATATCGCTGTAAACCTTCTTTTCGCTGAGCATTTTTGCCACAACGAGGCGCTGTGAAATGGAAGCGAGCTCGGTTTTTGTGCAAAGGTCATCGAAAAGAGCCTCGCATTCCTCTAAGGTTTCGATTTTCAGAATAGTTTCGTAAAGGTACTGAATATTCTGATTAACTCTGTCATTGTTTCTGCCTGTCATTGGAATAAATTCCTTTCAAATAATAATGTTTTCTCCGCAATTCAACATTTTAACACATTAAACTTGAAAAGTAAAGAGGAATTTAAAAATAATGGGCAATTAGCAGAAGTCCTCTGCCAAAATCTGCGACTTTGTCAGCAGGCTTTTAGAGGAAAACCCGAGTCTTTTTAAGAAGATATTCAATGAAATCAAGTATCTTTGCAGGGTTGCAACTGCAGGCAGTAAGGAAGCTAAGCAGCTTGAAAAGGTAAAGAGGACTTTTGAGAAGGCATCAAGTGGCTCAACTCCTTTACTGACAGAAAAAACGGTGTTCTTGCTCAGATTTCGAATAAGTATAAGATAAAGCCCGGAAGCAAGGAGAGTGCCGCAGCACAGATGTAATTTGACCGTATATCGTCTTCAATCTTGCAATTATCGGAAAAAAGGTGTATAATGCCCTTTGTAACAAAAAAAAGAAAGGATGAAAAATATGACATATCAGCAGCAGACCGCACTTACGGTTGTGATAATCGTTGTTCTTATATTTTTACTTCTCTATTTCGGTCTCGGACTTGTCTTTTTCTTTATGGCTCTGGGCAACAAGAAAAGAAAGGATCCGACAGTACCCTGCAAGGGCAGCCTTTTTGAAAAGAATGCAGATAACCCCAATCTTATCGCAGGCTACAAATGGTACGATAAGACCTATCATCAGGAGGTTATCATCAAAAACCGCAAGGGAGAAAACCTTCACGGTGTTGAATTCCGCAATCCCTCAAACAGTAACGTGTGGGTAATCGTGATTCACGGTTGGACAAACGTACACAGAGAAATGTCGTCCTACGCTATGGAGCATTACAGAAGAGGCTACAATGTGCTTCTGCCCGACCTTCGCGGACATCATAACAGTGAGCATAAATTCGTTACAATGGGCTGGATGGACAGACTTGATATCGTGGACTGGGTGAACAGTCTTGTGGAAGAAAATCCCAAGGTGAAGATTATCCTTCACGGTGTTTCAATGGGCGGTGCAACAACCATGATGACCACGGGAGAGGAGCTTCCCGAAAATGTAAAGCTTGCCGTTGAGGACTGCGGCTTTACCTCGGTCAAGGATATCTTTGTTGACCAGTGCAAAAGAAAATATCACCTTCCGCCGAAAATTGTTATGCCTCAGGCAACTCTTATAAACAGACTCATCAACGGATTTTTCTTCGGCAAGGCTTCCGCAGTTGAGCAGCTTAAAAAGTCAAAGACTCCCACGCTCTT
>JAZULG010000223.1:0-4845 GCA_045603005.1 Acutalibacteraceae bacterium | reverse complement strand
ATAAAACACCGGCTTAGCGGGCTTATATAAAAGTACAACCAATAAAATCAGACCGGCGGAAAATAAAAGCGAGGGACACGCAATAAAAAAGGTAATGTCACTGTAAGTGAGACCAATTATTTTGTGCGATGCCGGCAAAGGGAGAAAATCTCTAAGAAATGAAATTATCATTAAAGGAAGCAGTGAGATTATAACGCACACAAAAACGGTATTTCTTAATTCGGCAGGAAAATGGTCTGCCAGGTTTTGCTTTGCTTTTTCGAAGGGCTTCATATTTTTCACCTCGCCCACATTATATACCTTACATATAAATTAGTCAAGGAAAGGCAGAGGACATAATCCTCTGCCTTTCCTTACTACTTACTACTTACTACTTGCTACTTACTACTTGTACCGTCCTTGCGACTGGATATAGCATAGGAATACACCACAGGTGCAAATGCAAGTATAAGTGTAAGTGCCATAAACACAAATATATTCTCAAACACCGCTGTAAGACATATTATAACGCCGCCTATGACCCATATTTTACCTGCGAAACGGTGAGTTTTGTACCAGTTTTCCTTATCGTGAAGAGTGGGCGGGATTTTAATGCCGAGGGAATAATTCTGCTTTACCTTGGGCATAAGGTTGCCGATGATGACAAAAAGCACACCCATAAAAATTATCAGTATCGTTACAACAGGTACGGTATTATTGATTGAATAAGCGAAGCAGAGTACCGACAGTATAAGCGAAAGCAGGGGAGAAATCCAAAGTACGATTTTAAAATTTTTGTCGGTGATATTACTGTGCTTAGGGTCGAGCCTTGTTGCAAGGATACACAGAAGGTGTATGCCGAGCAGTACAAGAGGCAGACCGAACACTGCAAAGACTTTGCTGCTGTATTGGTCAGGCATTCCGTTTGCACCGAAGTGAGTTACGATTTTATCGGGGAGCTTATCCCACATAATAAGACCTATAACAATAGGTGAGAGGGTGATAAGTGCGGTTGCAATTATAGTTTTAAGGTTTTTCTTAATCATCGTTGCTGTCTCCTTTCAAATCGGTTATCCAGAGCATTATTTCTTCCAAAACAGAAGCGTTAAGCTCATAATAAATGAATTTGCCCTCACGCTCGTCGCGTATAAGCTCTGCTTCCTTAAGTATTGACAGATGTCTTGAAATGGCTGCAAAGCTTATGGAAAACTGCGCCTCTATTTCACCTGCGGAAAGCCTGCCTTTTTTAAGCATATTGAGTATTTCGCGGCGGGTAGGGTCGCTGAGGGCCTTGAGTGTATTCTGTATTCCCATTTTATCATTCCTTTCGCATATATTTAACATTTAACTTAATTGTTAAATGAATTATAGCACGGATTTTTTTGTTTGTCAAGAGGGGAGAAGAAAAATTAAGAGCCACGGTTTCCTACCGTGGCTCGGTGTTATTTATTCCTCTGCACTGCCGAAAAGCTTTGCAAGGAAGGGCTTTATGTATTCTTCGAGCCAAAAGCTGACTGTTTCGGCAATGTGAGCTTCAAAGGCATCCTTGAAGTAGGTACCGTCGTCATAGTCGCCGTTTACGTCAAGAGACTTGTAGCATTCGAATTCGTCTGTCCAGAAGAACATGGCATCTTCATATCCTTCAATTGAGCTGTAGTCGGCAGCAACGATTGTTGACTCGGGGAAGCCGTAGGCGTAACCGTCGTAGTTCTCATCGTAATAAAGAAGCACGTGTCTGCCGTCGGGGAGGGTGTATGCGCCTGTAAAAACGATTCCGTGGTAGTAATTGAAGTTATTCTCAAGGGCATAGGGATAAAACTCGAAAAGCACGAGATTGCCCTCGCGTACGCTTTCAACGAGGTTCTTTATCTGCCTTGTGTAGTCCTTTGTGCCGGGGATAAGTCCCTTGTTTTTGGTAATAAGGCTTGCTGCTGAATGAGCGTTGTAATAGTTGATAAGGCTTATAAGCTCAGCATCGGGTACTAAGTCACGCATACATTCTGCGTCCTCCTGAGTGGAGACAACGTCGAGAATACCTTTTTTCTGTAAGCATACGGTGTTTGCAAAGCCGATACATGAGCCTGCCCAATCCCACTGGTCGTAGTCTTTGAATACGAGGCTGAGAATAGCGGCGGGAAGCTTAAGATAGGAGCCTGCAGCGGCAACCTCGAGGCTTTCGTGAAGCCTTGCCTTGTGCTCGGGAGTGAAGAAATGTCTGTCTTCGCCGTTTACAAGCATATATCTCTCTGAATTTGTAAAGCCGTATACATCCTCGGGAAGAAGCGCAACGGGTGTTGTGATGGGGTAAAGGTCAATCATACCGCTTCTGTCAGGAAGGCCGTCATTCCACTCATAGAAGTATTGCTCACCGTCTTCAGTTTTCCAACCGATAATAGCTTCACCGTCAACGATGTAGTTTCTAAGCTCCCAGTTAAGATAATTATCTCCGTAGCCTACCTCGATGTAGTGAGAACCGTCGCCGAAGTTATAGCGGTATGCGGTTTCATAGTCGGGTAAGGTCGGAGCTATACGGGTAATTTTAAAGCCGTAATCGGTACTGTAATCATCGGAATATAAAATAATGTCAAAGCTTGTGCGGGGGATATAGATTGTTCTTCCGCTGAGCTCGTCGCCGGTGAAAGCAAACTCATAATTATTATCGAAAACGATATAAAGCATATCGGAGATTGTGTGAAACTTGGAATTCTCATCGCAGGGGTCTTCGTAGTATTCATCCATCATATCGTCATAGATACAGCCGTCGGGATGCGCATCGCAGAAGTAGCCCCCCTCACTGAAGGTGGTTTTGCCTGAGAAGGTTAGATAAAGACCTTTCGCATTGCCTTTGTATTCATAGTGCCACTGTTCATAGGAATTGTTTTCGTAATCGTGCTTGCTTTCGGGTAAGTCAGTGCCTGCGTTTACGGGCATAATCATCATAAGTGAAAGCATAAGCACAGAGAGTAGTGCCGAAATAATTCTCTTCGATTTTTTCATAGTGTTTTCTCCTTATATTATATTGATAACCATACGCTATATTATAACGAATTGTATCACACTGAATAGTAAAATGTCAATATAATCAATCGGTTATATTTAAGAGGTGGTAGAATGGGTTATTATAAACGAATACGTGATTTGCGTGAGGACAGCGATATGACACAGAAGCAGGTTGCTGATTATCTTAAAATGAAGCAGCCACAATACAACCGTTACGAAAGAGGCTATCGTGATATACCCTCGGACGTGCTGATTACTCTTGCGAATTTGTATAATACCACTACAGACTATATTTTAGAAAGAACAGATAAAATGTAAAATCCTCCTGAATTTTATTTTCGGAGGATTTTGTTTTATTCCTACATACTGCCGAAAAGCTTTGCAAGGAAGGGCTTGATGTATTCTTCGAGCCAAAAGCTGACCGTTTCGGCTACGTGAGCTTCGAGCTTATCCTTATAATAGTTTGTGCCGTCATTGTCAAACTCACCATTGATGTCTACCGACTTATAGTATTCAAAATCGTCTGACCAGAAGAAAACGGAATTCTCATAGTTACCTTCGATTGTGCTGTAGTCTGCAGCAACGGGTACACTTCCCGCAAAGCCAAGAGAATAATCATAGCTGTTTTCATCATAGTAGAGAAGCACGTGTCTTCCGTCGGGCAAGGTATAGGTGCCGGTGAAAACAATACCGTGATAATCATTTATGGGGTTTTCAACATATGTCGGATAAAACTCAAACAGTACAACATTGCCCTCGCGTACGCTTTCAACGAGATTTTTAACCTGTCTGGTATATTCCTTTGTGCCGGGGAAGAGTCCCTTATTTTTGGGAAGAAGTGTTGTTGCGGAATGTGCATTATAATAGTTAATATAGCTTATAAGCTCCTCGTCGGGTACAAGATCACGCACACACTCTGCGCCCTCCTGAGTTGAAACCACATCGATGATGCCGTGCTTCTGTAAGCATACAGTGTTTGCAAAGCCGATGCAGGCGCCCGGGAACTTCCATTGGTCATAGTTTTTGAAAACAAGGTTCATAATTGAGCCAAGCAGACTGAGATAGTTGCCCTTGGAAATGTTAGTAATGCTTTCGTGAAGACGTGCCTTATCTTCGTCGGTGAAATAGATTTTGTTTTCACCGTTAACAAGCATATGATCTCTCGAGTTTGTGAAGGAGTATACATCCTCGGGCTGAAGAGAAACGGGTGTTGTGATGGGGTAAAGGTCAATTATACCGCTTCTGTCGGGAAGTGCATTTTCATCGAAGAAATAGAACTCCTCGCCTTCTTTTGTCTCCCAGCCTATAATAGCTTCACCGTCAACGATATAGTTTTCAATATTCCCGTTAAGGTAGGTTTCTCCGTAAGCTACCTCGATAAGTTTTTTGCCGTTACCGAAGTTATAGCGGTATGCAGTTTCGCCCTTGGGAAGAGTTGATGCTATGCGGGTGATTTTGAAGCCGTAATCGGTACTGTAATCATCGGAATATAAAATAATGTCAAAGCTTGTGCAGGGGATATAGATTGTTCTGCCGCTGAGCTCTTTACCGCTGAAGCCGAGAATTCCGTTATCATCATTGCCGTAGGTGATATAAAGCATATCGGAGATTGTGTGGAACTTTGACTCTTCATCACAGGGATCTTCGTAGTATTCATCCATCATATCGTCATAGATACAGCCGTCGGGATGCGCATCGCAGAAGTAGCCTCCCTCACTGAAGGAGGTTTTGCCTGAGAAGGTTACATAAAGACCTTTCGCATTGCCTTTGTATTCATAGTGCCACTGTTCATAGGAATTGTTTTCGTAATCGTGCTTGCTTTCGGGTAAGTCAGTGCCTGCGTTTACGGGCATAATCATCATAAGT
>JAZULG010000222.1:0-15847 GCA_045603005.1 Acutalibacteraceae bacterium | reverse complement strand
ACGTGTGTTGGTAAGGTTTATCTTTATTGAGTTTATTATCGGTCTTGCCGCTCTTGCGCTTTTGTTCTTTGCAGTTTACAGTATAATGCTCAGGCCCTACAGAAATGTTTACAAGGCGATTGAGGAATACGATAAAACGGGAAAGCTCAGAGAAATAAAAATCACGGGCTACGCCGGCAGTGTGTATAAGAGATTCGTTTCCCTTACCAAAAATCTTGAAAAAGAGCAGGAAAATCAGAGGCGTATCATAGCATCCATTTCTCACGATATAAAAACACCTCTTACTTCCATAATGGGCTATACCGAGCAGCTGAAGAAGGAAGGTATCAGTGAGGAAAGGCGTACAAGGTATATTAATACCGTTTATGCGAAAAGTGAGGATATCTCAAGGCTTATCAACGAATTTGACGATTATCTCAGCTTTAACACCGAGACAGACGCAAGGTTTGAGGAAAAATCGCTTGAAGAAATCTGTCACAGCATTATTGACGAATATGCCTATGAGCTTGAAAACAACGGGATCGGCTTTGAAATTTTCCTTAAGGGCGAAGCGAAGGCGCTTGTCAGCCTTGACAGAGCCAAAATCAGAAGGGTTATCGGAAATATTTTCTCAAACTCCGTTAAACATCTGAATGGAGAGAGTAAGGAAATTCAGGTTACTCTGAACAGTGATAAAGAAAAAGTGTATATAGCAATCGATGACTCGGGAGAGGGTGTACCGGAGGATAAGTTTGAGCTGATATTTGAGCCTCTTTATACCTCTGATGAGGGACGCAGGGTTGCGGGCCTCGGACTTGCAATATGCCGAGAGATTATTGAACTGCACAAGGGACGTATATATGCAGAAAAATCCCATTTAGGAGGTTTAAGGATCTGCATTGAGCTTGACAGGCTCAAGCAGACATAAGCAGATGAAAAAAGAAACAGTGCTTAAAAAGAATGATGATATAAGACTTGACATAACCGCTCTCACCTCTCAGGGGAGCGGTCTGGGTCGCTATAAGGAAATGGCGGTTTTCGTTGAGGGAACTGCACCCGGAGACGAAATTGAGGTACACATAATCAAGGTCAAGAGCAGCTATGCCGTAGGTAAAATTAAAAGAATTATAAAGCCTGCCTCCTGCAGGATAGAGTCGGACTGTGCCGTTGACAGCCGTTGCGGCGGCTGTGCTTACAGACACATAAGCTACGAAAAGGAGCTTGAAATCAAGAAGCAGACGGTTGACGATGCCCTTGAAAGAATCGGCGGGCTTTCCGTCAGAGCTGAGGAAATACTGAGCATAAAGGAGCCTTACTGCTACAGAAACAAGGCTCAGCTTCCCGTGGGACTTGATGAAAAGGGAAGGCTTGCTCTCGGCTTTTATTCAAAGCGTACTCACCGTATTATTGACAGTGACTGCTGCCTTCTTCAGAGAGAGGATTTCCATAAAATCATTTCCGTTATAAGAAGCTATATTGTGGAAAATCCGGTAACAATCTATAACGAAGAAACGGGCAGGGGACTTCTCAGACATATCTATTTAAGGCAGGGAGCAAAAACAGGTGAGATAATGGTCTGCCTTGTTATAAACGGAGACACGATTCCCCGCAAGGAAAGACTTTTGCTGTCGCTTATACAGACAGGACTTAATATCCGCAGTGTGGTGCTCAACATCAATAAAAAGAAAACCAACGTAGTCCTCGGAGATGAGTGCATCACAATTCACGGTGACAGCTACATCGAGGATGTTCTCTGCGGCCTGAAATTCAGAATCAGCCCACTTTCCTTCTATCAGGTAAACCCCGAGGGTACGGAGCTTCTTTACGGCAAGGCCAAGGAGTACGCTGCCCTTACGGGAAAGGAAACTCTTCTCGACCTTTACTGCGGTACGGGTACTATAGGACTTACAATGGCAGATAGCGTGAAGGAGCTTATCGGCGTTGAGATTATCCCTCAAGCTATTGAAAACGCCAAGGAAAACGCAAGGCTCAACGGTATTGAAAATGCACGCTTTTTCTGTGACGATGCGACGGGTGCCGCGAAGATACTTTACGAAGAGGGAATATGTCCCGACATTGTTATACTTGACCCGCCGAGAAAGGGCTGTAGCAGAGAGGTTGTTGAAACGGTTGTGAAAATGAACCCCGACAGAGTGGTATATGTTTCCTGCGACCCTGCAACTCTCGCAAGAGACCTTGCATATTTTGATGAGCTTGGGTATGAAACGGTGAAGGCAACGGCGGTAGATATGTTCCCGAGGACAACCCACGTGGAAACGGTTGTTCAGTTGGTCAGAAAGTAAAACAGCCATAAAGGAGCTGATGATATGGGTCTTATGCTCGATGTAAACGGAATAAAAATCAAAATGCATTTGGAAAAATGTGACGATGCACAGACGGGTATCGTCTACTTTAAGCACGATATCTCAATTTCCTCCGGTGACTGGCTGAAATTTCAGGTGGATAACGGAGCGGAAAGAATATTTCCGTCCTCAATTGAGGAAATTGCCAAGGCGCTTACGGAGCAGGCGGATAATAAGCTCACCGATGTCAAAGAGGTAATCTGTATTGAGCTTGCTATGATTTTTAAGCTTTATCCGCAGACACAGGCAAAGGATTACTACGGCAACGATAACGGCGATATTCAGGATATCCGTACAGAGCTGCAGGTGTATTTCTGGAATGACCGTCTTACTGCAAACCATCTTACGGTGGTGCTCGGCAGAGATGAAATCACAAAGCTGAGAGATTATCTTGTGTCAGCCTTGAACGGATAAATTTTTTATGAAGCCTCAGAAAAGGAGAAAATCAATGAAAATCAACACGGAAAATATGAAATGGATAAGAGCACCGAAGCAGTACACGGTAACGGAGGATAAGGTTGAAATCATAACCGAGCCCTTTACCGATCTGTGGCAGAGGACATACTATCACTTCAGAAACGATAATGCTCCTGTTTTTCAGCTTGAAAGTGAAGAGAAGTTCTTTTCCTTTGTTGTAAAAACAGAGTTTGATTCGAAGGTACGCTATGACCAGAGCGGTGTTGTTATGTATCTTGACAGCGACAACTGGCTTAAGGCATCGGTTGAATATGAGGACGGTAAAATCCAACGCCTCGGAAGTGTTGTGACCAATAACGGCTATTCGGATTGGGCATCGGTGGATATTGATGCATCGGTTAAGCATATGTGGTTCAGACTCAGCCGCAGAGACGATGACTTTTGCGTTGAAAACTCAGTGGACGGAGTCTCCTTCAGTCAGATGAGAATATGCCATATGTTTAACGTGAAGGATAAAATCAGCTTTGGTATATATGCCTGCAGTGCAGAGAATTCATCCTTCAGAGCAAGCTTTTCCGATATGGAGATAACCGAGTGCAGATGGCTCGCCCATGACGGACAGCAGCCCGACGAGGAATAAGGTGAAAAGATGAAAAAAAGCTTGAAATATCTTTTCCTCGGTCTTGTGGGAATAATGATGTCGGTTTATCTTGTCTGCGATATTTTTTCGATATGGGATTCAAGACCGCTGAAATTTGCGGTAAGTGCACTGATAACCGTTTTCGGCTTGTCTCTGCTTAAAAACAAGGAAAGCCGCTTTGTTTCTGTCGGACTTATTTTTACACTGACTGCAGACGTTTTTCTCGTGCTTCTTGATAAATACCTTATAGGCGTTGCGGTGTTTATTGTTGCTCAGCTCTGCTATGCGGCATATCTGAGTATGGAAAGCGGCAAGAGACTTTTTACCGAGCTTCTCAAAAGAGCTGTTCCTGCTTTTGCCGCAGCAACGGCGGCTGCACTTCTCGGCTTTAAGGGAAACATAGTACTGCCTGCGGCATATGCGGTGTGTATAGGCGTAAATATCGCTCACTCCGTTGAATTATATGTCCGTAAGCCTTCAAAAAGGCATCTTATGCTGATGCTCGGCTTTATCGTTTTTGTTATAGGCGACATCTGCGTCGGCTTGAGGCATATGCCCTTTGTGGGTGAAACGGTGGCATCGGTACTGTATCTCATCACATGGATATCCTATCCGCCGAGCCAGAGTCTTGTGCTTTCGGGTGCAGGCCTTTTTGACGGCGTAAAAAGGACGGAAAAAAGATGATTGTTTTCATAAAAGAGGTGTAAAGCTTTGTTATTTATAAAAAAACATAAAAAAGCATTTTTATTTCTTCTTGTTCTTGTCCTTTTGTGGGTAGGAGCATTCATATGGAGCCTGACTGTAATGCCTTACAGATACGAGGGAGAGCCCTTACCCGAAACGGCAGAGGGTGAGGTGCGGTTTGTAAATGACGGCACCTGCACGCCTTATCTTGCAAAATACGGTGCTGACGGTGAAATGCTCGACGTACCCTTCAAGGTTATCACGATAGGTGACTCACATCTTACAGATGAAAGCGGAGATATTTTCTTTGAAAAGCTTACAATACTTTTAGATCAGACAAAGCCTGACCTTATCGTACTTTTAGGTGACCTTATCTTAAGCGGCAAGGAGGAAATACAGAATAAGCTTGCGGACTATTTTGAAGAAAGAAAGCAGTACTGGGGCTTTGTGCCCGGTAATCACGACGGTCAGGAATATGCGGGCACTGATGACAGATACGAGCAGCACCGTTGGTGGTATCCGACTATGACAGGCTCTCCCTACTGTGTCTGCTTTGATGAGGGCGGTGACGAGGTGTACGGCTTCGGAAACTGTGCTATAAATATCCGCACCCCGAAGGGTATTTCCCAGACGCTTTTCTTTATCGACAACAGTGTGGATAATGCAGACGGCTTTGCCATTGATATAAATCAGGTGCAGTGGTACGAAAGGTGCGTTGCCGAGATTAAGGCGGAAAACGGCGGAAAGACAGTGCCGAGCACCGTGTTTATGCACCGTCCGATTGAGGAATATCAAGACGCCTGGGATTTGGCTCAGAAGGGTGAGGTGGAGCTTGTTTACGGCAACTGCATTGAAGAAATTGAGTATGGTGCAAACGGAAGCCTTATGTATGAAAAGGCAAAGGAGCTTGGCAGCACGCGTACATTTATCTGCGGTCACGAGCATAAGAATGACACACGCATAATCCTTGACGGAATAAATATGATTTACACGCAGGGACTTCACTTTGAAACCTATGGCAGAAGCACTGCAATAAAGTGGAAAATACTTTATGCCGTTAACAGAAAATGCAATTGGTTTACCGAGGGCGGTACGGGTCTTGTTTACAGCTCTGACGGAGATTGTCAGATTGTACCCTGCTACATACCTCTCGACTATTTTTTCTACACAAGATAAGCTGCAGAATGCAGAGAAAAGGAGAATGTTATGAACGGAAAATATTGGTATAAGGATATGGTTTTCTATCAGATATGGCCCCGCTCCTTCAAGGACGGTAACGGCGACGGTATGGGAGACCTTTACGGTGTTTATGAAAAGCTTGACTATATAAAATCCCTCGGCTGTGACGGTATATGGTTTTCACCTCTTTATCCCTCTCCGGGTGTGGACTGTGGCTATGATATTGCCGATTATATGGATATCGCAGAGGAATTCGGCGGTATGGAGGCATTCAGAAGGGTGCTTGACGGCGCTCACGAAAGAGGTATGAAGGTCATTATGGACCTTGTTGTCAATCACACAAGCACCGAGCATGAATGGTTTAAAAAGAGCCGTGAAAGAATTGAGCCCTACACCGATTATTACATCTGGAGACCTGCAAAGGAAGGCGGCAAGCTTCCCAATAACTGGGACTCACTTTTTGAGGGTAAGGCATGGCAGTGGGATGAGGTGCGCAAGGAATATTATATGCACCTTTTTGCCATAGAGCAGGCAGACCTCAATATGGATAACCCTCTCGTACGCGAGGAGGTCAAGAAGATACTTAAATACTGGCTCGATATGGGTGTAGACGGCTTCCGTGAGGATGTTATCACCTTCATTTCAAAAAAAGAGGGACTTCCCGATGACAGAATTATGCCCAAGGCAAGAGGTATCCGCTTTTTTAATCACGGACCTCACCTTCACGAGTATCTTGATGAATTCAGGCGTGACGTTTTTTCAAAGTATGACTGTATGACTCTCGCTGAGGCTCCTATGGTTACTCCCGGGGTTGCACTTAAATATATCGATGAAACAAAAGAGCCTGTTCTTGATATGATGATACAGTTTTCCACTCAGGAGGCAGACTGTCTTTTCACTGACTTTATGCATATGCCCTTTTCTCTTACGAAGCTGAAAAAGGCATATACCAAGTGGCAGAAGGGTCTTGAAGGCAAGGGCTGGAATATGCTTTATATCGAAAACCACGACCACCCCAGAATGGTGTCACGCTACGGCAGTGAAAAATTCCGCAACGAAAGTGCAAAGACCCTTGCTGTTTCCTATCTTTTCCTTAAGGGTACACCCTTCATTTATCAGGGTCAGGAAATCGGTATGAGCAACTGGTACCCTGAAGACCCTGAAATGTATGAGGACGTGCAGACACGCTGGCAGTACGAAAATGTGGGAACGAAAAAGTCACCCGAAAAGAGACTCAAAAGACTATGGCGCGGCTCAAGAGACTCGGCACGAACTCCCGTTCAGTGGGATGACAGTGTAAATGCGGGCTTCACTACAGGTACCCCATGGTTTTATGTCAATGAGAACTATAAAGAGGTTAACGTTGCTTCTCAGCAGAATGACGAAAATTCCGTGCTGAACTTTTACCGTAAGGCGATAGCTCTGCGCAAATCTCTTTCAAGTGTACGCTTCGGCGATTATGAAGAGTACGGCAGGAGCTCATCTGACTTTTATACTTATTCCCGTGAGGATGTGCATCAGAAGATACTCGTTGTATGCTCCTTCTCGGAGAAAAACAAGAAGTGGACTGCTCCCAAGGGCTTTGATATGAGTAAGGCGAAGCTTATTCTTTCAAACTGCGGCGAAAGAAGCTCTGATGAATTTTTGCCCTACGAGTCGAGAGTTTACCTTTGGGATAAATAAGTCAAACATCTTGCAAAAGCTGTTAATATGTGCTAATATACCTTTAGTTTTTTTAAAGGAGTAATAAAAATGACCTATTTTTACAAAAAAGACGGGGAAATCTTCATCCCTGAAAAAATCAATCCCGACCTTACAAAGTTTGCAGGCGCAATTGTAAAAAACTGCAAGCTTACACTTAAGTTTCAGCTTAAGTCAAACGCAATTCTCAGCGCAATCAACAAGGCAAAGAGAGAGCAGATGATTGACGTTATGCAGAAGTGCTTTGCAAAAAATAAGAAGATTTACGATCAGGATATGGCTCTTGCGGGTGTAACAATAGAAGAGGTTGAGGATACCTTCTTCGACGATAAGGACGACGAATTCCTTATCGCTCAGCTCAAGGTGCTTTACGGCTTTGCGGCAATCAATACTGTTATCGAGTCAAAGCTCATGAGCCTTCTTGCAGCCACCTGCGAAAAGGTACTCGGCACACCCATCAACAAGATTAAGTTCTTCACAAACCAGACAGAAATTCTTGAAATTGATGAGGATGAGCTTGAGGAAGGCGAGGAATAATCCCTTACATCGCAAGAGCTTTTGCAAATAAAATAAAGACGCTCTTTACCGCATTGCGGAAGGAACGTCTTTTTTTATAGGCTCATGTGCCGATTATTCATCAGCTCTTTTTCTTTCGGGGATAAAGAAAACAAGGATAATCAGCAGTGCATAGGGAAGGTCAAGGAATATTTCGCCAAGAACACCTCTGACAAAGTTGAATACAACCAGGGCGGTGGTATTATCTGTAAGTGACATTTCGGAGACCGCCTTGACTATCTCAAAGAAAAGAGTGAAGGGGAAGCAGGCGGCAAGAGCACCGAAGCAGATAAAGGGAAGCTTTTCGTGAAGCTCCTTTTTCGGGTGTGATAGCTTTCCTGTGAAAAGTACTATAAGGAAAAGTGAGAAAAGCGCCGATTCCGTACCTTTTTCGATAAGGTCGGCGTATTCGGCATCGGCAAGGGAAATGCCTTCGAGCTCAGAGAGGTGAATAAAGCTTTTAACTGCAGTATACAGCTTGATACAAAGCAGAAAGAAGTCAGGCACAAGCAGAAGGCGGTACCGCACCTTAAGACCGACGAGAATTGCCACGGAAAGATAAATAAGCGTTGAAGCAATTTTCAGCGGCTCAAGATGGATGCGGAAAACCAGAGCCCCCTGATAATAGAAGGCCTCCGCATAATAAAGGAGTGACTCAAGGGCGAGAATTATAAACATAAAAAAGGTTGCATATTTGTGTATACGTCGGCGGCGTATATTTGAATAATAGCTTCTGAATTTTTTGCTCATAGCTTCAGTCCTTTACTTTTACTGATAAAATTGTAACCTTAACGGGGCAAAAAGTCAATAGCGGATAATTCTATTGACAAGCTGTCAGCCGATGTAATATAATTAACTAAATATGTGAAAGAAATCAGGGGAGATTATGCAGAAAACAGTTGCCAATACAGATGCCGTACTTGCTCTTGCTCTTGACGTGGGCAAAAGTATGGTAAGGTGCGGCGCAGAAATCAACCGTGTTGAAGAGACAGTGCTGAGAATCTGTCACGCTTACGGAATAAGGAAAACCGAGGTTTTTTCCGTTATTTCGATGATTCACGCAACGGTAACAGACGGTGAGGGTATTGCCCACACCCAGATGCGCAGAATCTATACCCGAGGAGTCAATTTCAGACGCCTTGAAAATCTTAATGCACTTTCGAGAAAAATCTGTGCCACAACTCCCGATATTCATCAGATAAGAAAAGAGCTGGAGACTATCTGCATAGAAAATAAACGCTTTGATATTTTCGGCTGCCTCGGCTATGTTGTTGCGGCTATGGCTTTTACCGTATTTTTTGGCGGAGGTCTCCTTGACAGCCTTGCGAGTGCGCCTATTGCAGTGGTGCTTTACCTTATAAATCTTTATGTTAAGGTAAGCGGCGTCAATAAGCTGTTTTTTACAGCCCTTTCCTCAGCTATTGCAGGCTTTGCGGCAATAACCTTTGTCCATTTCGGCTTCGGTCACGATGCGAATATGATAATGATAGGCGACATTATGCTTCTTATTCCGGGACTTATGCTGATAAACTCTGTAAGAGAGATGCTCTGCGGCGACCTTATGTCAGGACTTCTCAGACTTCTCGAGTCAGTTGTGCTTGCCCTTTCAATAGCCTGCGGATTTGCAGTAGCGATTATGACTCTGGGAAGAATATGGTGAGGTGACGGATATGGATATGAAACAAGCACTCATTATTATTGCTTCCGGTACCCTGGGAGCCTTAGGCTTTTCCTATGTTTTCCAGTCACCGAAGAGGAGAACATTTATAAATCTTTTCGGCGGCTTTATCGTGTGCGTGGTATATGTTATCTGCTGCAGGAGCACTGACCAGACATTTTTGCAGAATTGTATTCCCGCCTTTGTTGCAACCGTTTATGCGGAGATTATGGCAAGAGTGGTGAAGGCTCCGGCAACACCTATACTTGCTTGCTCTATCATACCTCTTGTGCCGGGAAGCAAGCTTTATTATACTACTTACTATTTTGTAATGGGTGAGCAGGCTCTTTTCGATAAAACAATAAACGAGCTTCTTACCATTGCTCTCGGTCTTGCGGTAGGCATTATCTTTGTGACGGTACTTGTTCACGAGGTGAACAGACGCAAATTCAGACAAATAATTGATGTTGAATAAAGGAGAAAAATTATGTCACTGAAAAAAATTATTTCATCGGCAGTCGGTGCATTCACGTCTCTTTCTCAGGCGGAGCAGAGCAGAAGAGTTGCCGAAAAAACAGTAACACCCGGTATGCCCGAGCTTCTCAGAGATGTTGCGGCTCAGGGTGCCGTTCTTCTTGAAAATGACGGTACACTGCCTCTCGGAAAGGGTACAAGAGTAGCCCTTTTCGGCAGAGTGCAGAAGGATTGGTTCTATACCGGCTACGGCTCAGGCGGCGATGTCAATAAGCCCTACGCCGTAAATCTCATTGAGGGTATGAGAAGCTGTGAGGAGCTTGTGCTTGACGAAACCACCGCAAAGCTTTATGAAAGCTGGTGCGACAGAAACCCCATTGACCACGGCTATTGGGGCAACTGGCCAAGGTTTTATCCCGAAATGCCCGTAAGCGCAGACTTTGTTTCACTTGCAAGAAAAAATTCCGAGGTTGCCGTTGCGGTTATCGGACGCTCCTCAGGTGAGGACAGAGAAAACGTGCTTGAAAAGGGAAGCTACTTCATTACAGATGAAGAGCTTGATATGCTCAAGAAAATCACCGCTGAATATGAAAAGACCGTTGTGCTTCTCAATATCGGCTGTCTTATGGATATGTCATGGCTTGACGAGCTTAAGAGAAAGCCCTCCGCCGTTATGATTGTATGGCAGGGCGGTATGGAAAGCGGTAACGCTGTTGCAGACCTTCTTTGCGGCAAAGCGGCACCCGGAGGCAGACTTTCCGCAACCATAGCAGAAAAGTACGACTATTATCCCTGCAGCAAGGATTTCGGAGGCAAGGATTACAATAACTACACTGAGGATATCTATGTAGGCTACCGTTATTTTGAAACCTTTATGAAGGAGGGTGCAAGGTATCCCTTCGGCTACGGACTTTCATACACAACCTTTGAAACAGAGTACCTTCCTGCCGAAAAGACAGAGGACGGCGTTGTTCTTTCCTGCAAGGTAACAAATACGGGCAAATACGCTTCACGTCACGTGCTTCAGGCTTATATTGAAAAGCCCTGCGGAGCAATCGGCAATCCCTACCGTGAGCTTGGCGGCTTTGCAAAAACAAAGCTTCTTGCACCTGCCGAAAGTGAAGAGATTACTTTTACGGTACCTCTCAGAGCCTTTGCAAGCTATGATGAAACAGGTGCAACGGGCTTTGCATCTGCCTATGTTATTGAAAAGGGTAACTACGGTATCGCTTTAGGTGACAACGTAAGAGAAGCAAAGACCGTATATACGGAAGAAGTATCGGAAACAGTTGTTTTTGAGCAGCTCAGCCAGACTTCAGCTCCTCAGCCGGACTTTGAAATTCTCAAGGCTACCTATGCTGACGGCAAATACGTACCCGAAAAAACAGCGGTACAGAAGAGAAAATACAGCCTTAAAGATATTATCACTGAAAATCTTCCCGCAGATATTCCCATGACGGGGGATAAGGGTATAAAGCTTGCCGACGTAAAGAGCGGCAAAAGTACAATAGAGGAATTTGTTGCTCAGCTCAGCCTCAAGGAGCTTGAAGCAATTTCAAGAGGGCATTACGTTATGGGCAGTGACCTTGGCGTACCGGGTAATGCGGGCTGCTTTGCAGGCGTACTTCCCTCGCTTCGTGACAAGGGTGTACCTGCAGTTACGACCACAGACGGCCCCTCAGGTATCAGACTTTCAGCCTGCTGCTCACTTATGCCTATCGGCACTCTGCTTGCAAGTACCTTCGACACAGAGCTTGTTGAAGAGCTTCTGACAAAGGAAGGCGGGGAGATGGCTGAAAAGCAGACTGATGTTATCCTTGCACCGGGTATGAATATCCACAGAACACCTCTTTGCGGCAGAAACTTCGAGTACTTCTCCGAGGATCCTCTTCTTTCGGGTAAGATTGCCGCCGCTTATGTAAGAGGCATTCAGAAAAACGGTAAATCAGCCTGCCCGAAGCATTATGCTTGTAACAATCAGGAATTCAACCGTGCAGGTAACGATTCAAGGCTTTCCGAAAGAGCGCTTCGTGAAATTTATCTTCGCGGCTTCGAAATCTGCGTGAAGGAGGCCGCTCCCAAGAACATTATGACCTCCTACAACCTCATCAACGGTGTATGGGGACATTATAACTACGAGCTTTGCACAAGAATTCTTCGTGAAGAGTGGGGCTACAAGGGTAACGTAATGACCGACTGGTGGATGAGAAGCTCCGCTAGCCAGGAGTTCCCCGAAATGTGCGATCAGGCATACAGAGTCCGTGCTCAGGTTGACGTGCTAATGCCCGGCGGACCGAGAGTTGCACTTATTAAAAAGCCTGACGGCACACTTCTTAAGACCTACGGCAAAAAGGACGGTATCACCCTTGGCGAAATGCAGAGATGTGCTATGAACGTGCTTCGCTTCGCTATGGAATCCACCGCATTTGACAGAATGTAATTAAAAGGGACTAGGTACTAGGGAATAGGGATTAGATTTCTTAAAAGGAGAAATGATTATGCCACTTATAACTGCTAAAGCATCAACCGCTATAAGCAAGGAAAAGGAAATTGCTATAAAAACAAAGCTCGGCAAGGCTATTGAGCTTATAAACAAGAGCGAAAGCTGGCTTATGATTGACTTTCAGGAAAGCTGCCACCTCTGGTTCAAGGGAGAGGATACTCCCTCAGCTATGATTGAGGTTGACCTTTTCGGCAAGGCAAGTGACAGCGGTTATGATGCTCTCACAAGGGCAATTACCGATATAGTATCCGATGAGCTCGGTATCTCACCCGGCAGAATCTACGTTAAATACAACGAGATAAGTCATTGGGGATACAGCGGATTTAATTTCTAAAAGGTATAAAACAACGCCCTTCAGCTTTTACTGAAGGGCGTTGTTATCTTATTCAGTTAAATCAGAAACCGAAAATTCTTGCAATATATGCGAATACAGCCTTAAAGAATTTAACAATCTTCTCCCAGAATGTAAGCTCTTCTTCCTCTTCGTAAGCGGCACCGTAGCCCTCAAGAGTTACATTATTGTCGGGAGTACCCTCGTCTGTGGTAACCTCAAGAAGCACGGGAGTAAGGACACCTGCGATGAAAAGGTCAACACCCTCGGCCTTTTTGAAGCCTGAGCCTGCATACTTGAAGAAGTCAACGGGTACGTTTGCACCGAGGAAGGAGCAGGCGATACTCATAATCTGAGCGTACTGCTCAGCGGTTACGTCCTCAAGAGCGTAGTTGAAGATTGCTGCAAAGCAGGAGGTTGTGAGAGATAAATCTGTGTCAAAAACGCCGATTCTTTCGTCACCGAGAACGTGAGTGAGATAAACCATTGCGGCAATATCCACGATGGTATCGTAATCACTTTCGGGAAGAGTGATGCTGTATTCTGAAACGATAGCTTCAACACTCTTACCGTCTTCTGTTTCGTCAGCCCTGTAAAGAGGCATATTGATAACCTCAGCTGCCTTGGGTATAACGGTGTCAAGAATAGCACAAAGCTCTGCATCTTTTTCTGCATCAAGCTTGAGGAGCATCTTAAGCTGAGTTGCACTTACATAGCTACTGATAGTGGTTTTAAGGCCTTCGCAGAAAAGATTGTAGGAATAAGCGGAGAAATCCTCAGTGGCCTGAGCGTAGGTTGCATCTGTAATCTTACCCTTGAGGGATGATGTGTCAACTGATTCGATATACTTTGTTTCAAATTTAACCTTTTCGCCGAAGCTTACCACTCTGTAGGCGCAGGGATAAGCATTGATTGAGGTGGTAACAACATCATAAATTGTGTTTCCGTTTGCACCCTTATAGGCTTCGATATCGTGATCGTGAGTATGACCTGTGAAGGTATATTTTACATTATACTTTGCAAAAAGCTCGGGAAGGTCAAGTGAGGGAGTAAGAAGAGAGCCGTTGTGAAGGACACTCATCATAACGAGATGCTCGAGAAGGTTGTAATGGCTCATAGCGATAACCTTTTTGCCGTCTGTCTCTGCAGCCTTGAGCTGAGTCTCAATCCAAGCATAAAGCTCTTCATTGAGGTTCTGATTGCCGCGGGGCTTTGTTGCGTCGATAGCAAGGAGTCTGTATTCATCGTTGATATCTGCAACATAGGAAGCAGTTTTTGTGTCAACAGTGATAGCCTGATCAAAGATAAGCTCCTTATAAAACGCCTTGAATTTTTCAACGGTACAGCCGCCGAAGTAGTCGTGGTTACCGGGAATAAGGTAAACCTCCTTACCCGTTGCCTTTTCGAAGGCGGTAAGCTTTGCGGCCATATAAACGAGCTCTGTGTCAGTACCCTTGTCGGTGATATCACCGGGGAGAAGGATAGCAGAGCTGTCGTTTGCTGCTGCCTGATTTAAGAATTCGTCAATGATAAGCTCGTTTTCGAGCTTCATCTGACCTGTACCTACTGCGTTGGCATAATCCTCTGTGTATTTGCCGTCAGCAACGTTTTCGGCCTTGAGGGTATGGTTGTAGTGAAGGTCATTTGCAACCGTGATAACAAGGTCGTCTGTTGCGTCCTCAGCACTTGCACCGATAACTGCCGTTGAGAAAAGCATGGTGATTGCAAGAAAAACAGAAATAATCTTTTTCATGGTTTTTACTCCTTTTGTGTTTTTTTAAAGAAGGGAAGGATTGCTCTTATATAAGCTCGGTTGCCGCCTTCTGACATCCGAGGCCCCTGACATATCTTTCCGTGTACGCCTTAAAGCCCTTTACGGTTTCCTCGTCAGGCTCTACGCATACACATTCCGCACCCTTGAATACCTTTTCGGAAAGGTATTCGGGAAGAGCCATACCCTTTCCGTTTATAAGGTAGGAGGCGAGAAGTGCCATTCCGTAAGGACCGCCTTCACCGGCGGTTTTCATAACCGATACGGGAGTACCGAGAGCCGCCGCGGTGATTTTCTGTCCCACACCGGGGTAGATGTAATAGCCGCCATGGCCGTAAAGCTCATCGATTTCGACATTTTCATTTTCGAAAAGAAGGTCTGCACCGACCTTAAGAGCCGCCATAGCTGAATAAAGATGAGTACGCATAAAGTTGCCGAGTGTGAAGCTGCTGTCGGGAGTACGAAGGAACATTGGTCTGCCCTCAATAAGACCTGTTACGGGCTCACCTGAGAAGTAGTTGTAGCTCATAAGCCCGCCGCAGTCGGCATCGCCCTCAAGAGCCTTTTCGTACATAAGGTCGAAAACCTTGCCCTTGGGAATATCGCAGCCGATTGCTCTTGCAAACTCGGTGAAAAGTCCGCCCCAGGCATTTATATCGCCGGTACAGTTGTTACAGTGTACCATTGCAACGGGAGCACCGTCGGGGGTGGTTACCATATCAATTTCGGGGTACACCCTTGAAAGGCTCTTTTCGAGCACGAGCATAGCAAATACTGATGTACCTGCTGAAACGTTACCCGTTCTCTTTCTTACGCTGTTGGTTGCGGTCATACCCGTACCTGCATCGCCCTCGCAGGGGCAGAAGGGGATACCCGCCTCAAGCTCGCCGCTTTCGTCAAGAAGCAGTACACCCTTTTCCGTAAGGAAGCCTGCATTTGAACCTGCGGGAAGCACCTTGGGGAAAATCTCACGAAGCTTCTTTGTGAAGCCCTCTTTTTCGGTGAGTGAATCGAAAATCTCTACCATTCTTTCATCGTAGTCGAGCTTTTCACTGTCGATGGGGAATATACCTGATGCCTCGCCTACGCCTACTGCATTTACGCCCGTAAGCATATAGTGAACATAGCCTGCAAGGGTTGTGACATAAGCAACCTCTGAAACATGCTCCTCCTTTGAAAGTATAGCCTGATAGGTGTGAGCACTTGTCCAGCGCTGGGGGATATTGAAGTCAAGTGCGGCAGTAAGCTTTTCAGCCGCCTCAGCTGTTGTAGTGTTTCTCCAGGTACGGAAGGGTACGAGCAAATTCCCCTTTTTGTCAAATGCAAGATAGCCGTGCATCATACCCGAAATACCGATTGCGCCTACCTTTATAAGAGCGCAGCCGTACTTTTCTTTTACATCTTTCTTAAGTGCGGCAAAGCTCACCTTGAGTGCGGTATGAACCTCGTCAAGTGAATATGTCCAATAGCCGCCCTCTAATTTATTCTCCCATTCGTAGCCGCCTGAAGCAAGAGGCATGAAGTCCTCGCCGATAAGAACCAAGTCGGAGGCCAAGCGGTCTTAGGAAGACAATTAATTAAGGCAACTCCTTG
>JAZULG010000221.1:0-4016 GCA_045603005.1 Acutalibacteraceae bacterium | reverse complement strand
CGGTCAGCACGCAAGCGTCTATATAAAGAATCTCATTCCCGAAAGAATGAAAATCAAGCTTATCATAGTTGATTCCTTCGATGCGGAATATCCCAACGAGGAGGTTACCTATTACAATGACGGCGACTTCATCGACAGGTGGGTATATTCTCCTGAAGGCTGTGAAAGAAAAATCGAAACAGTTTTTTCTGACGGTGAGTTGACTCAGGAAGCGATTTGATATACAATAGTATTATCACGTTAAAAGGACGGCGAAAAATATGAAGATTAAAGAGATAATGAGAAAGCGTAACCATTCAATAAAGTTTGCAGCAGTACGCGGCGTTGCTTCGGCTGCTACTGCGGCGGCGGATATGCTCTGTGCGCCTCCCGACTTAAGTAAGGCTGAAAAGGTGCTTTTCGTACAGCCCCACCCCGATGATAATCAGATAGGTGCAGGCGGTACTATCGCATGGCTTCGCTCCCTCGGTGTTGAGGTTTACGAGCTTACCGTCACCGATGACAGATATGCAGTACCCGAATATATCGGCAAGGAAAATGCCATCCAGACCTTAAGACAGAGAGAGGCACTCGCCGCTCAGGCAATGCTCGGCATGAAAAATGCGGGCTTCCTCGGCTTTGCCGATAAAAACGACAACAGTGAAAGGGAAATTTCCCTTAAAATTCTTGAGGTCATAAGAAAAATCAAGCCCGATTACGTACTCACCGTTGACCCCAACCTTGCTACCGAGTGCCACAGCGACCATATCAAGGTAGGTAACGCTGTTAAGTTTGCATGCATGGATGCACTCTGCGATTTCTACCCCGAATTCAAGGACGGCGGACTCCGTGACGATGCCTGGAAGGTAAAGGGTATCGGCTTCTATTACACCGATAAGCCCAACACCCTCGTTGACATCACCGATTTTGAGGAGCTTAAGATGGAAAGCATAAAGTGCCACAAATCTCAGGCTGAGCCTACCCTTCTTGCGGCTATGCTGCTTCAGCATCAGATGTACGCCGAGGGTACCTGCTTCAAGGCGGCTGAGCCCCTTCGTCTTCTCACAAATCTGCAGATGCACTGCTTCAATCTCCCCGTGGAATAAGAGTAGTCAGTAGCCAGTAGCCGGTAGTCACGCGCCGACGCGGGAGGAAACCGGAAGACAATCCCCGCGTTGATCGGCAGACAGTACGGTATGCAAAAACAATAAGTATAAAGGAATGTTAAAATGAAAATAGTATACGAAACAAACACAGGCTCTTCACAGAAGTATGCCGAAATGCTCAGCGAAAAGACGGGCTTTGAAGCTCTCAGCCTCAGCAAAGCGGTAAAGGAATTTGCCTCCGATGAGGAAATTATATTTATCGGCTGGGTTATGGCAGGTACCGTTCAGGGACTTCAGAAGGCGAGAGAGGTTTTCTCTGACATTAAGGCAATCTGTCCCGTAGGTCTCAGCAAGAGCGAAAAGAACGAGGCTGAGCTTAAAGAGAAAAATGCAATTGAGTGCCCCATGTTTACCCTTCAGGGCAACTTCCACATCGACGAGCTCAAGGGTATGTATAAAATGATGATGGGTATGATGCTTAAAATGCTCAAGGGAAAGCTCAAGGAAAATCCTCAGGCTGACGGAGATAAGTTTATCACTGCCATTGAGGGCGGCGTTGACTGTGTCAGCGAGGAAAATCTTAAGGGCATTCTTGAATGGATAAACACAGAAAAATAAAAAGAGGATTGCGTATGCAATCCTCTTTTTAAGTGCAGAATGCATTTGAAAAACCGCCGAAAGGGCAGCAACTCCCTTACAGCGGTTTTTCTCATCTGAGCTTATAAACCTCGCTCTCAATCATCGCCGTAACCTCGTCAATATCAAATACGAGGCCCTTTGAGAGAAGGAAAGCGACAACGTATTCCTTCTTTTCGAGTCCCGTTTTACCTTTCATAAGCTGCTCGGCGGCAGCCACGGCAATGCTTACCCAGCCTTTGAGCTTTTCTCTTTTTTCGTTGCTGAGCTTCTGCTTTAAAAAGGGAATGAGAAATCCCGTGACAATGAGGCTTACAAGACCTATGACAGCCTCAATGATGGGCGTTATATCTATGTTTTTCATAAAATCCTCCTTTCAAAAATTTTTTTGGCGGACACGGTATCATTTTATAATTCAGCGAGGTACGCCACGCGGGGCGTACCCTACGCCCTCGGCTTGTGGAAATCCTCCAGGTCACGCAGACGGTTGTTTATGACCTTGATTTTCTCTTTTTCAACCTCCATATCCTCTTCGAGCTGATATGTTCTTTCCACAAGGCAGTTGTGCTTTTCCACACGCTTTTCAAGCTGCTCAATGCGATAGGCAGTAAGGCGGTTTGAGGTCAGGATGCCGCCGAAGGAGCCTGCGAGAGTGCCGATGAGGCTGAGCAGGGCAACAAGAGCTTCTTCACTCACTTTATCGCCTCGCAGTAGTCGAGGCATACCCAGCCCGAGGGGGTTCTGCCCCAGTTGTCTCTGATTTCGAGGGCGGTGAAAGCAAGACCCTTCACATACCCGTTTTTCTCCTTACCTGAAAGAGCAAGAATTTTTCTTTGAGCATCCTCGGTGAGCTCGCCGAAGGTCAGCTTTTCAGCTCTCGTTGAGGGGCTTTTTCTTACGTTGAGGAGGCTGGCGGTTACACGGTAATTACCTTCGGTATAGCATTTTTCGGGCAGGGTACGGAAGCTTATGTTTTTTCTGTCAACAACACGTGTGAAGCCGGTGTCGATGAAGAAAAGGCTTTCGGGTCGGCAGGCTCTTTCTGTTACGGTAAGCACCCATTTGCCTTTTGAATTTTTTATCCAGCCGTTACCCTTGAATTTTCCCTTGCCGCCGCTTATGTGAAGGTGGTTTGCCGAGGCTCCGTCCTTTCCTTCACGGCAGATTTTTTCGCCTCTTGTGAAAATTTGTCCTGCTCTGAGCTTTTTAAGGTCGCTGTCATCAGGGTGAGTGACAAGCATTGTGAAATAGTCCTCGCTGCCGTCGGCAAAAACTACGGGAGAGGTGCTTTCAAGCCACAGTGTATTTGTTCCGCGGTTGCCTACACCGTAAATACGTGTGATTTTCATTTCGTCGCAGGGACAGTACAAGAAGCTTCGCTTTCCGTCCTCACAGCCCTCGTCAATGGGGTAATCCGAGGGGAAGCCCTTGGTGTGGGGAAGATGTGAAACGGTGCCCGAGCAATTCTGGGTTATTCTCATAACCTTGCAGGGATAAACAAGATAGTTTTTATTCAATTTTTTACCTTCCTTTAAAAAGTACTTGCGGTTTAAAGGGCGGCACAGATGAAAAAAGAGCCATAGAGAAAATCTCTGTGACATCTTTCACTTTTAATTTTAGCGAAAAAAACAGAACCGTCAAATTCGGAAGCACGGCAAAGTCCGTAAAAGAGTACGGCAGAGGGATTTTTTACAGGAAAAATGTTGCAACCTTAAGATACACGGAGCAGTCAATAAAATATATGCCGCACCAAGGCTTTTTCTGTCAGAAAAAAATGAAAAATATGTAAACATATATAAAAAAACTTAACTTTTTTCTACACCGCCCATAGTTGACAATCAATTACTAAATATTGTATAATTATAGGGACAAATGAGTGAGTGGTGACTCACCGAAATATTTTACATAGGAGATGTTAAAGATGGACACAAGATTTGCTATTACAAATTATCCTGATTGCAAGGCAGTTACCGAAAAGCTCGACAAGCTTATCAAGCTTCCCATGCACTCAATCGCACCCGACGTTCTCAAAAAGTATGAAGAAGAATACTTCGAAGCAAAATGCCAGAAGTCAAAGGCAATGATCGACGAAGCAAAGCAGATCATCCCCGGCGGTGTTCAGCATAACCTTGCTTTCAACTATCCGTTCCCCCTTGTTTTCACAAAGGCAGAGGGCGCAAAGCTCTATGATATCGACGGCAACGAATACTACGACTTCCTTCAGGCAGGCGGCCCCACAGTTCTCGGCTCCAATCCTCCTGAGGTTCGTGAGCAGGTTATAGATCTTCTCAACAC
>JAZULG010000220.1:0-22835 GCA_045603005.1 Acutalibacteraceae bacterium | reverse complement strand
TCACCTCTTAATAATATTTGCATACCTGACCCCCAGTATACGGTTAGGTGAGAAGTCCGTCGGACATTTACCCGCAAACCGAGAAATCGGCATAATGCTTGAAGATTATAGCACAATGTTTTTCAAATGTAAAGGGGTTAGGTGATTTTTTTGAAAAAGATTTCAGGTGGAGACAATATGTAGGTGAATAAATAATCAAAGGCGAGGAGTTATCCCGCCTTTTTTATTCGTGTCTATATGCGGACACGGCAAGCCGTGTCCCTACAGTATCTTTTTCAAAGGAACATCGCCCTTTTAGGACGCCCGATGGGCGAGCCTACAGTATCGTTTTAAATTCCGCGGGTAGTGCCCTTCGGTTTTCTCCCCCGTTGGCGCGTGACTACTGACTACTAAAAAAGGTACACCCCGGACGGAGTGTACCCTGTTATTTACTTACGCCTCGTATACTACTGTTTCCTCAAAGAGGTACATATCGGTAAGCCAATCAAGTCCGCCGCCGAGAATATCCGAAACATCTTCCTCGGTGATGTTTTCAAGGTCGATATTGCCCATAAGACCGAGTATATCTGACTCGCCGAGAGCTGTAAATTCAATTTCAACAGTCTCTATCTCTTCGATGTACTTATCCTTAAGCTCCTCATCGTCAAAGGAGATGCAGCTGAAGGCTACTCTTCCTGCGGGGATTTCCTCAGCATAGTAGGCATCTATCATTATATCGTTTACTGTGCAGGACTCTGAATTGAGAGCAATGTTCTCATCACTCTTATTAACAACATAAAGGTTAAGGTCAGTGCTTTCCCATTCGTCATCGTGTGTGAAGCCGATAGCGGTAACGGTCACATATTCATTATCAAGAAGCACCTTATCGGTTGCGGCAGGCTGTCTTTCGTACTTCACAGCCTTGTCCTCACCGAGAGGATAGTAGTGTACGGTATATTCCGCAACGGGCTCCTCGAAAAGCTCATCTTCGTTGCAGACCTGTACTGTCATTTCGATATCTGTGTACTCACCTACGCTGTTGTTTCTGAGAATACTGTCCTCAAAATTAATTTCTTCAACCGCCTTCTTACCTGCGCTTACCTCAGCATAAAGATAGTTCATAACCGAAATACCGTTGATTGAAGAGTGGTCAATAAAATAGCTGTAATTCTTCTCTGCATTGTTTTCAAAGGTAGCCTTAAGAGTGTAGTAGTTATCCTCATCAACATAAGCCTCGTTGATTGTAAGTGTAAGATACTCATTATCAATAAGCACCACCGGCTCGGGCTTTACGGACTCGGACTTTACTGCTTCGGTTGTTTCGGGTACGGTTGTTTCCTCTGGCTGAGTCTTAGTTGTCTCAGCATCTGCAGGTGTAGCCTTTTCCTTGTTACCGCAGGCGGCAAAAGCAAAAAGCAAACTTAATGCGAGCAAAACAGCTAAAAGTTTTTTCATTTTTATTCCTCCGTTTTGTTGTTTGTCTCATTATAAGACAATTTTTTCTTAAGTCTATGGTAACATATGATTTGTCCTTTGTCAAGACAATTTATAATAAGGGAGATGATACTGTGGCGAGAATTATCGACGGAAATGAAATGAATCTTATCGGCGATAAGGTAAAGAAGTTTCGCAAAGAGCGTAATATGAGCCAGCAGTCTCTCTCAAACAAGCTTGAGCTTTTAGGCGTATACGTGTGTCGCGGCTCAGTTTCAAGGATAGAGGATAAGCAGCGGACCGTAACCGATATCGAGCTTTTTGCCATAGCAAAGGTACTCGGCGTTACTGTGGGTCAGCTGATAGGCGAAGAATAAAATCAAGGCGAGGATAAATCCTCGCCTTTTTGTTTTATTTCGCTACCTTATATCACAGACGGAAAAGCTTTTTGAAAAGCTCCATAAGCCATGTAAGGAAGGTTGACACTGCTACGAAAATCTTGCCGAGTTTTGTGTCGGGCTCGTCGATTTTTTCATCTGCTTCCCAGTTTTCAGTGTCGCAGTTTTCTGTTGTCATAGGCTCAATGCTGCCCCACTTATCGTTTTCCTCGCTTGTGTAATAATAAACAGCGAATTGTGAGGGCCAGCAGGAATTATGAATTGTCAGCTGCTCGTCTGCCGAGGCTATCTCGTAAAGAAGTCTCATTTCCCAGTCAGACCAGTTGGAGTGGCTTGAGCCCTTGATAAACCATGTCTGTTCGGGGAAGAGACAGGTTGAAGCGTCTATCTGATTGTCGGGTGAGATGTAGCTGCCGAAGCCTGCTTCAGTTCTTTCTGCGATGTACTCGTCGGAAAGGTCCTCATAAATTGTGCCTGTTGTTGCACCGAAGGAGGAGCGTCCTACAGAAGCGAACTGGTCGGAAACAAGATAGTTTGTTTCACATACGGGAAGTGTCTGGAAGCCGTATTTTGAAATAACACCGAAGTGTATACCGCTGTTAACCGCATTTGTAAGAATCTCGGGCACTCTCTGACGTACTAAAACATCATATCTGTCGAGCTTTTCAATAAGACCTGCGTACTCTGTTCTCTTCTCACTGTTCTCGGGACCGAATACGTATTCCATAGCGGTGGGATAGTCTTCCTTTGATACGCATGCCCAATAGTTAGGCCATGTGTAGAAGGTGGAAAGAGCAAGTGCTGATGTTACGCCCTCAACTAACTTGTAGTAAATCCAGTCCTTACCCTTTTCGAGTACCGCATCAAGTGCGCCCGTTCTGTCGAGCATTTCAAGTGTTGTGTTGATAAAGCCGTCAATATCAAACATACCGATTGCACCGCAGTCGATAAGTGTTCTGTTGATAGCTGCAGCGTCAATGTTGAATTTGCCGCTGATTGCCTCGCTGAGCATTTCTGCACCGCCTACAACGCTGCCGTCAAAGCCGATACCTCTTATATGCTCCTTTGCGTGTTCGGGATAAAGAGCAAGATATGCCGTAACAATGTTTGTACCGAGGCAGGTAGCCATAATACCTACTTCATTACTGCCCGTTGAATCCATAACATCATCGATGAAAAGCTTGAACTCTGCTGCTGTTTCGAGAGGATCAAGTCTCCAGTCGTATCTCCAGTAGTATCTGTCCTGAATATAATATTTCTGACCGTCTGAGGTGTACCAAGCCTGATCGTTGTGTCTGACATGCTCCATCTGCTCAATTCTTGACTGACGAAGACCTGTACCGTACTGAGCGTTACCGTTATTATCGAGAAGCGAATGCTCGAAAAGGTCGCTTATCTCTGCCTGAAGATTTTTGTAGTAGGGATCCCAGTTGTCGTTGAGAAGGCCGTCAATAAGGAAGGGCATAAGAATATTTGCAGTTGCCTCAAGCATTGCATTATCCTCTTCGCCTTCTTCTCCTTCTTCATCGTCACTCTCGAGAAGTGATGCGAAATCCTTATAGTGGAAAACCTTGTCTCCGTTCTCGTCAACAAGCTGCTCGCCGTCACCTGAGATACGGATGATGGGGATATCGCTGCGTGACTGTGAAACAAATTCCGATCTGTTTGCAAAGGCTGTCATTCCGAGGCTCATAAGCATTATGAGTGTAAGAACAAAAGCGATTGCCTTTCTGAAAGTTCTTTTCATCATTTTATCCTCCTGTTTAAATTACTTTACCCTTGTAAATATGTAAGGTTAACCGCTTAAAATAACCCTTGGGTTGATTATAGCAAAAAATTATCAGTTTGTAAATAGATTATTAAATTTTATCCTAACAAAAAAAGTGAGAAAAATCTCACCTTTTTATTGTTTCTTTTGCTCGCCGCAAGGGCATTCCTTTCTTCGTAAGAAAAGAATCAAAAGAACTTTTCTGCTTTCTTACTTGGCGGAATATTTCTTTCCGCTTCCGCAAGCCTCACCCGCGATTGTGCATTGCGAATTGCGAATTGTTTTACTCCGAAACGTTTCCTGCACAGTCCACCGCTACAATTGTGTATTCACCTGCAGCTCCCGTGTCAAGATATTCAAGCTCCTCCCAGCCGTATACAAGGTCTACCCTCGCAAGGAAGCCGCCGTCCTTTTCTATACGGTAGTAGGCTATGCCGATGTTATCCTCAGCTGCATCCCACGTAAGAAGTGTACCCTCGTCGGTCTCAGTTGCCGTAAAAGCCGAAGGTGCCGACGGTGCCTCGGTCTCGAGTACGAAGCCGTTTTCTATGTAATCGTAATAGGTTTCAATAAAGCCGGGATTCACGTAATCGGGGCTGTAATAGTGATTATATGAGAAGGTGATGATATTTTCTGCATATCTTGATGCAAGCTCCATCTGCCATACAAAGCGGTCAAGAGTCTCGGTAACATAAACCGTATTCTCCGTTGCAGGAGGATTGAGTATACCCTCAAAAGCGGAGGGGGCAACTACTGTTGAGAAGTTTTCACAGTTTGCCCAGAGCTTAAGGTCAGCGTCGCAGGAATCGACTGCCGCCTTATACATTTTCCAGTTTCTCTCAAGGTTTTTCATGCTTACCCACTTTGCGCCTACAGCATCCTGAGGAGCAAAAATGTCGCCGTCACGGAAATTGATGCTGTTTATAATGCGCACATAGGATGTAAGTGAAACCATCGGTCCTGCGGCAAGATATTCCGATGAGAAGGGACTCAGAAGCAAGGGCTTACTTTCATCGGTTTCGTTGATAGCGTCGATAACCGTATTCACGCCGTCAGCAATACCCTTAAGGTATATCTGTCTCATAAGGCTGTTGCTGATTTCAGGGGTGAAATACCAGCCGTAAAGGCACTCATAATCGCCGTACTTTCCGTAGATTTCCTCTACCATATCTGCCATAACGGTGCAGACCTCTTTGTACTGAGGCGAAAGGGCGGTTTCATTCCAGAAATCATCAAACATAGCAAGGCCCACAAAAACCTTGATACCGCTTCCCTCACAGTTACGAAGTGCCGCTTCTATTACGTTGCCGCCGAAGGCCGCATCGCTGAAGCACTCAAGCTCACTGTCATAATAAACGCTCCACTTGCCGCCGTCAGCCTCACTGCCCTTCTGTGCAGTATCCTGAAGGATGAGGTATTCAATACCTGCTTCCTTCATATTCTCAATTTCTGTCTGCCAGCGGTCATCGTCCCAGCTGCCGCTCATCCAGGACTGTATAAAGGTACCGCTGAAGGCCGGGTCGCACTTTCTTTCAGGCATACTGCCGCCAAAAGAAAGCACTGACATAAGAAATGCAAGAACTGCCGAAATAATTTTTACGATAATCATATTTTCTTCTCCTTTTCATTTATATATAAAGAGCTTACCGACCTTCATCAGTAAACTCTCTTTATACGTGGCATAAAGGTGCATATAACCTCATAAGCGAAGCTGTTTGCCATTGAGCCGAAGTCCTCGGCGGTGATTTCCTCGTCGCCGCTCCTGCCGATAATTATAACTCTGTCGCCCACCTGCACGTCGTCAATGCCCGTGATATCAACCATAATCTGGTCCATACACACCTTGCCCACAAGAGGCGCTCTTCTGCCCTTTATAAGCACATAGCCCTTACCGCTGAAGCAACGGTTGAAGCCGTCGGCATAGCCGATTGAAACGGTGGCGATTTTTCTTCTTTCGGTGGCGGTGTAGGTCTGTCCGTAGCCTACGCCCGTACCCGCTTCGATATCCTTTACGTGAATCACGTGGCTTCGTACCTCCATCGCAGGAGTCAGCTTAAGCTCGTGCTTTACGTTTTCCGAGGGAAAAATACCGTAAAGGGCAATACCAAGACGGACAAGGTCATATTTATTCTCGAGGTCGATTGTTGCCGCACTGTTGCACATATGCTTTATGGGTATATTTATACCGAGCTCCTCAAGACGCCTTACAAAGCCGTCGAATCTGCCGCTCTGCACCGCCGAGAAGGACTTATCCTTTTCGTCAGCGGTGGCATAATGGCTGAAAATGCCCTCGATGAAAATATTCTCAAGGCGGGATATCTTCTCAACCGAGGCGATACCCTCCTCGTCGGTGAAAAAGCCTATACGGCTCATACCCGTATCAACGGCAATATGTACCGTTGCCTTTTTTCCCTTCTGAGAAGCAACCTTATTGAGAAGCTCTGCCTCATCCGTGTTGTAAAGAGTGGGAATAATATCGTATGCTAAAAGCTCGTCATATTCCATAGGCGAGGTATAACCGAGAATCATTATTGGATTTGTTATGCCCTCATCACGAAGCTCAATACCCTCACTGAGAGTTGCAACGGCGAAGTAGTCTGCCTTATGCTGAAGCGTTTTTGCAACCTCAACGCTTCCGTGTCCGTAGGCATCCGCCTTTACGACTGCCATTGTCTTAACTTTTTCGTCAAGGCTTCGTCTGAGCTCATCGAAATTGCGGCTTATCGCCTCAAGACTTACCTTCGCATAGGCTCTCACATATTTTGCCACAGATACTTCACCTGCCTTCCGTAATTGATATCTGAATATTTATTATATATAAAAATTATGCCGATGTAAATAGTTAAACGTCGGTTTCCTCCATAAATTCTCTCTGCACCTCATCCTGAAGCCTTTTGAGAAGCTCGGGAGCTTTTCCGCCCACGCTTCTTTTATCAAGCTCTTCTGCGGCAAGGCCGAGAGAGCCTGCTGAGGAAATAAGAATTTCATCAGCCGAAAACAGCTCGTCGAGATTATACTCTCTTTCCTCTACGGGGATGCCCAGCTTATTGCAGGCGTTTATGAGATGCCTTCTTGCAATGCCGGGGAGAATGAGATTGTCTGTGGGAGCGGTGATAAATACCCCGTCCTTAATTATATGCACGTTACTGTGTGCGCATTCCGTAACTCTGCCGTTTCTGTGGAAGATAACCTCGTCACAGCCCTCCTGCTTAGCCTTTTCAGACGCCATAACCGCAGGAAGAAGGTTGAGCGTCTTTATATTGCAGTGAAGAAAACGGGTATCCTCCATAGTGATAAGCTTTACCTTTTTATAGGTGTCAACAATATCCTTGGGAGTAATTGTTATCCACAGATTTGCCTTACTGCCATCATTTGGGAAAACGTGGTTTCTTATACCCGTACCTCTTGTAGCCTGCCAGTAAACGAAGTTTTCACCCGTATCCATTTTCTTTACCATTTCTTCGAGAAGAGAGGAAAGCTCTCTTTTGCACACAGGGATATCAATACCGAGCTGATCGGCACTGCTGTAGAAGCGGTCTATATGCTCTTTGAGGGTGAAAATCTTATAGTTTCTTGAGTATGTGGCATCGTAAACGCCGTCACCGAAAAAGCATACTCTGTCGAGCATTGGTATCTGCATTTCTTCGATTTCTCCGTACTTGCCGTTGTAGTAGCCAAGGTTTTTCATTTATTCATCGTCTCCTTCTTCAAGACCGAGAATCTGTGATGCGGTACCCGTTTCGATTGCTTCCACGGTACGAAGCTTTTTCTGAATTATGCTGTTGCGGCTCTGTGCTTCTTCGAGAGTTTTGCCTGCCTCTTCAATCTTCTTTCTTGCCTTGTCCAGCACTCCGCCGAACTTTTCATACTGTACCTTTGCGGCGGCAAGAAGGGTACGTACCTCTTTAGCCTTTTCGTTGATAGCCATTGCTCTGAAGCCGATTGAAAGTGAATTGAGAAGGGCGGTGATGGTACCCGGGCCTGCAATCATAACAGAAAATTCATTCTGACATCTTTCAGCTATGCCGTTTTTCGAGGAAATGACCTCGCTGTAAAGTCCCTCTGTTGCAAGGTACATAATAGCAAAGGGCGTAGTAGCAGGCTCGTTGATATACTTTCTGATGTCCTTTGCCTGCTCAATGATGGTTCTTTCAAGGCTCTTTCTTTCATATTCCACCATAGCGGTGTCACCGCTGTCGGCGGCGGCACAGAGCCTTATATAGCTCTCAATGGGGAATTTCGAGTCGATGGGAAGGTAGGTTATGCTGCTGTAATCCTCACCCGAGGGGATTTTAACCGCAAACTCAACGATATTTCTCGATGAGGGGTTGATCATAACGTTTTTCTCATACATATTGGGAATAGTCTCGTTAAGCAGTCCTTCAAGCTGAACCTCCGCCCATGTGCCTCTTGCCTTTACATTGGTAAGGATTCTGTTAAGAGAGGTTACGTTTTCCGTAACACCGGAGGAAAGCACCTTCATTTCACCGAGAGACTTATAAACGTGTTCGAGCTGGTCGCTTACTGCTTTGAAGGAGGAATCGAGACGCTTTGTAAGGGTTTCGTTAAGCTTTTCGTCAACGGTCATCCGCATCTGCTCAAGCTTTTTCTCGTTGCCCTGCTGCATTTCGGAAAGCTTGCCCGAAATAAGCTCGGAAAGCTTCATATTGAATTCGTAGTTATCCTTGGTCATTTTGCCTACGGTCTGTGTCATTTCGGAAATAGCGGCAGTGATTTCCTTTCTCTGTGCCGCATTTGCGTTGGCATTTTCCATACGGCTCTGGGTAAATTCATAGCGTACGGAGTTTTTGATATCCTCTGCAGACCTTTCAAGCTTCTGAGATAACTCCTTCACTTTAGCCTCGATCTCACCATTATCTTTGTTTTTATTCTTTTTTAGCAATATAAATCCAAGCACAATGTTTATAATAATAAGAAGAATGCTTGCCAGAGAAAGCATTGTTGCAGTATCCATAAGTTACACCTCGTTTATTTTTTATACACTCCGCATTATACCATACACTGTGTTATTATATCAATAAAATATTTGTACTTTTTTACGCATCGGAAATATTAAACCTTTTATTATAAAGTTAGGAATGAAAAAATATGACTAAAAAGCTTCTTGCCGTGTCTCTGACACTTATACTGCTGCTTCTGCTTACCGCCTGTTCTTCCGGCGGAAGGGACAAGCAGATAATTTACCCTATTGATAAGGACCCTGAGTTTCTTGACCCTCAGATTATTTCATATGACGGCGCAAAAAACATAATAGCCAACTGCTTTGAGGGCCTCGTTACCTTGGGTGAAAACGGCAATATAGTACCGGGCTGCGCCGAAAGCTGGAAAATAACGGACGGTGGCCTGACCTATACCTTTATTCTCAGGCGTGACTGTATGTGGAGAGTCTCTCCGGCGGCTGGAGCTCTTTTAGGTGAGGATTACGAAAATACCTTTGACGCGAGAGTTACGGCTGATGATTTTGTTTTTGCTCTTAAGAGAGCCTTACGTCCCGAAACGAAATCACCGGGAGCAAAGAATTTATACAGTATAAAAAACGCGCTGAAGGTACACAACGGTCAGGTGAACGAAAGCAAGCTCGGCGTAAAGGCTAAGGATGACTATACACTTGTTATATCTCTTGAGTGGGCTGATCCGGATTTCCTCTATTCACTTCTTGATTCTGTATGTATGCCCTGCAATAAAGAATTTTTTGAGGCGACAGGCGGACGCTACGGTCTTTCAACGAAGTACCTTATATACAACGGCCCCTTCTATATGAGCAATTGGGCAGACGACACCGCAATCACGCTTAAGCGTAACGATAAATATTATGCTGCAGATTCCGTTGCTCCCTCATCGCTGTATTTTTCCATAAACAGTGAGCAGGAGACGAGGCTTAAGAAAATCGAGGACGGAGTTTACCATACAGCACCTCTTACAGACAGTCAGGCATCACAGCTTGAGGGGATGGAGAAATTCTCGGTGCAGAAATACTCAAGCACCGTTGTGTCTCTGCTTTTCAATTGTAAGGACCCTGTTTTTTCCAATGTGAATATTCGCAGAGCCGTAGCGGGAAGCTTTGATTATGAAGCGGCGAAGGCCTTCTTCGGTGCTGAGGCGGGGGGCGTTATTCCTTCGTCAATGATAGTTTCTGAGGAAAGGTACCGTGACAGTGCAGGTAATATCGGACGATATGAAAGCAGTGATCCGGTTGCCTCCTTTGATACAGGACTTACAGAGCTCGGTGTAAAGGAAGCGGAGGTAACGGTGTTGTGCCTTAAGCAGCATGAGGATATTGTCAGAACTCTTATGCAGAGCTGGCAGTCTCAGCTGGGTGTGCGCTTTAACGTAAAGGTTGAACCTCTTGATGCGCCTGAGCTGACAGACAGAGTTGAATCAGGAAATTATCAGATGGCGTTATATCCCTTGTCCTACTCGTCAATTACCGCCTTCAACGGGCTTCAGAGATTTACCACGGATAATGCTAATAATGTCTGTAACTACGCCGACCCGGTTTATGATAACATCGTTTCCGTGATAAAAACCGTAAGCGGTAAAAAGACTACAATCGACGCTACCCTTGCCGCAGAAAAGCATCTTATTTCCGAATGTGTACTCGTTCCCGTTTGCGAAAAGGCAGAGTATTACGGAGTCGGTAAGGGCGTTTCGGGGATTATATCCAATCCTACGGGAGAGATTTTCTATTTCAAGTATACGATTGCAAAATAATGCGCGATTCGCAATTCGCAATGCGCAATCGCGGGACAGCTCCGATAAAACGGAAAGGTGCTTCCCGCCGAGAAAAGCACATATAATTCTGCAATAATTAAAGACGTTCCAACCATATCGGAGGGAACGTCTTTTTTTAAAAAAGCTTAAAGGCAATGTCGGAGGGCGGGTAGGCGCTGTATTTTTCACCCGTGTTGCCCGCGATTGCGAATCGCGCATTGCGAATCGCGAATCGTTTTACACCTTCGCATCCATAGGCTTCTGTCTGTGGAAGACACAGTTGCCGATGTTTGTGGGTGAAAGCATCATTTTAAGCTGGTCTGCTCTTTCCTTCATTGTGATGCCTCTTACGGGTACATCGCAAAGACTCATTACGGTGATGCTCTCAAGCTGCTCCTCGGGTGAGAAGGCACTGTCAAGCTTCATTGTAACCGTCTTTTCTTCACCGGGGATAAGGTCGAAGAAGTTATCCGAGAAGGGAAGAACGGAAAGGCTGCTTTCTACTCTTACGAGACGGGCGAATTTATCTGCCTTGAGGGAGATTTCGATTTCGTCGCCTTTGATTTTCTTTGTCATTGAAATTTCAGTCTTGGGAAGCTCAAGATACTTTTCTGCACCGAAGAGGTAGGTCTTGCTTGTCTTTTCAAAGCCCTCACCCTCAAGGGTGATTTTTATACCTGTCTTTTTAAGGTCGTGACGGCTTGCAAGCTGCTTTCTGTATATTGTATATACATTCTTGTTTTCGAGTGCTTCAAGAGTAAGCTTCTTTGTCTTGGACTGAATGAGCCTGTCACTTTCAAAGTCGAAAATCTCGCAGGTGAGGGTAACCTCCTTCTTTTCGTTGAGGTCGTTGAGAAGGATGACCGATGCCTTTCTTTCGTTATCGTCAAAGCAGAGACTTACGGGTGCATTGAAGTGCCTTGCACCGTACTGAAGAGCCTTGTAGTTGCCGTAAAAGTCGATAGAAGCCCAGGAGCAGACGGGCCAGCAATCGTTGAACTGCCAATAGATTGCACCGTTGCAGCGTCCCTTGTTTCTGCGCCAGAATTCCGTTGCATCCTTGATACATTCAAGCTGGGTAATCTGTGAAAGATAGATGAAATCCTCAAAGCGTGAGGGAAGCTTAAAGCGTGAGCGGATGTAATAGAACATCTTATCGTTACCCGCGCCGCACTTCTGATGCCAGCGGAAGACCTCACTGTCAAGGGCGTAGTCCTCCTTCTTTGCAAAGGTACGGATTGTTTTTTCGTCGGGAAGACTTTCGAAGCCGAACTCACTGCAGAAGCGGGTGGGTCTGTTGCGGTACTCTCTCATATTACTCATACCGTGCCATACGCTCCAGAGATGTGTATCTCCCACATTATCGGCATTGATACCCTTGCCGTCATCGGTACCGCAGGGTGAGCCGGGGATGAAGGGCGTTACGGTGTCGTACTTTCTTACCTCGTCGGGAAGAGTGTGATAGAAGAATTTCTCTGTCCACTTTATGTAATCTCTCATATGCATCCAGCCGCCGCTCATAGCTTCGATTTCGTTGTTACCGCACCATAAGGCAAGGCAGGCGTGGTGCTTGAGTCTGTTTACATTGTATTCGATTTCCTTCTTAACGTTTTCGAGGAAGGACTCCTTGAAGAAGGGGTAAGCCTGACATGCGAAGGGGAAGTCCTGCCAAAGGAGAATACCCATTTCATCGCATTTGTTATAGAATTCATCGCTTTCGTAATATCCGCCGCCCCATACTCTTATCATATTGAAGTTTGAGAAGCGTGCGGCATCGAGGAGGGTCTGCATTTCCTTTTCACCGTAGCGGGTGATAAGGCTGTCGGCGGGGATGTAGTTACCGCCCTTTACGAAAACGGGTACTCCGTTGAGAATAAAGCGGAAGTTACTGCCGTATTCATCCTTGCTTCTGTCAAGCTCTATTGTGCGAAGACCGATTTTTTTCTCGAGTACGGAAATAACCTTGTTGCCCTTTTTAAGAGTTGCGGTAAGAGTGTAAAGAGGCTGCTTATCCTTGCCTGACAGCTCGTATGTCCACCAGAGCTCGGGATTTTCTACGGTGAAGGATACCTTCTCACCCTTTTCTGTGAAGGTAGTGCCGTCGGGGCAGGTGAGTACTACAGTGCAGTTGGTTTTATCGTCTGTTACTGCATTTATAAGGCACTCGGCGTTTATTTCAACCCTGCCGTCCTTATGCACCTGACCGATTTCAAGTGCGGAGATTTCTGCTGCCGTAATAAAGTCGAGATAGACGTCCTTTGTGATACCGCTTATGGGAAGCACCGGACCCCAGTCCCAGCCGAAATGACATTGGGGCTTACGGATATGAACGATGCCGTTCTGTCCGTTGGAGTTCATGGGAGCTCCTTCTTTTTTGTATATCTTTTCAACATACCTTACAGGTGAGTAGAAGTATACCCTTACGGTGTTTTCACCCTCTGTGAGTATGTCCTTTACATCGAAGGTGTATCTGAGGTGACAGTTTTCACCCTTGCCGACGAGTGTACCGTTAAGGAAAACATCGCAGATAGTGTCAAGCATATCGAAGCAGAGCCTTATTGCATCTGCCGAAAGCTCATTTTTTGTTACGGTGAAGCTTTTTTCGTAAACCCAGTCGCTTTCGCCCACGAAGGCACAGTCCCTTTCGTTGAGACCGTAGAAGGGGTCGGGGATTAGTCCCTCAGCCATAAGGTCGGTAAAGTTACAGCCGGGTACCGTTGCACTTCTGAAGGTGCCTTCATCGGCACGTCTGAATTGCCATTGACCGTTGAGTGTTTTAATCATATTTATCCTCCTGATCAAAGCCCTGCGGCTTTTATAATTCTTTCTGTTGAGCCGCCGTCGCAGCTGCTGATGTGATAAGCCTTAAGCTCCTCAATACGGGAAGCATCGTTTGTGCTTATTGCGGTGAGTACCGTATCATAAAGCTTTTTTTCATCGGTGACGATGTGGGAGCAAAGACTGCCGTAGTCCACATAGAAGCCTCTCTTTTTTTCGTACTGCTCAAGGTCGGGAGCAAAGAGCAGGGTGGGCTTACCGAAGAAAAGAAAATCGAAAAACACCGAGGAATAGTCGGTTATGAGAAGGTCGGTAACGGGAAGAAGCCTTTCCGTCGGTATGGGGCATGAGGAAAGGGAATACTTTGCCTCGAGGTGGGGATGAGCCTTTGAAATGAGAAGATAATCCACGCCGAGTCTTTGCTGAAGCTCCTTTATTCCGTCCGTACCCGAAAGATAGGGGTTATGTGCATTGCCGCGGAAGGTGGGCGCCCAGAGAATAACCCTTTTACCTCTCGCCTCGGGGTACTGCTCATAAAAGTCTGTTATACATTCCTTATGCCATTTTTCATCAAAGAAGATGTCACTTCTGCTGACTCCGAGAGCTCTTACAACGCCTTTTTCGAGCCTTGTCGCCTTTGAGAAAACCTCCTCAAGAGCGGGGGCGCTTACGGTGAGCAGGTTATAGTTGCGATAAACATTACCCTTGTAGCCCGAGGGAATATCCTCTGTGGTGTCGTAGCCGAATTTCTTGAGAAGTCCGCAGGAATGCCAGAGCTGGACAACGGTGGTTTCCTTTCTCTTTTTGCAGGATGCAACGGGAAGGAAGTTGTCACAGATGAAAACAACCTTGGCTTTTGCGTAAAGCTTCATAAATTTCACTGCAGAAAGTGATGAGCCGATAAAGGACATTGAGGAGTAATCCTCAAAGACGTCTGTAATTTTATAGCCCTTTTTCTCAAGTTCAGCGTGAATTTTCTGCATACTGTAGGGAATTTCCTTATGATGAGCATCGGCAAAGACTATAAGCTCAGGCTCTTTTCTGTATATGTTTTTAAAGATGAAATAAACTGCAGGCAGAATAACATTCTGCAGAAGGGATTTCATTTTCTGCCTGAGAGTAAAGCTGATTTTTTTTATCATAGCCGTCTCCGTTTTTTTTATTTTTTAATAAAGCTTTTAGTGTACTTCAAAATGCCGTTGAGCATATAGTTAACGAAGCAGAAAAGGGACTTGAAAAGCCCGAAGCCCATATATCTGTAAACCATAAAGGTCATTTTTGCGGATTTAAGCTTGTTTCCGCTTTTGCCCGTTGTGCTCAGGCGGTATTTGAGCAAGGGCTCGTTGACCGCCGAAGCCTCACCGTATTTTCTCAGGATTTCAAGCCACATAATGTAGTCCTCGTGGCTGTCCTCGTGATGCATGGGAAATTCCCTTGCTACCTCGGCTTTAATAAGCACCGATGAGCAGTTGATGGGATTCTGCTTTAATAAATCCCTGTATGTAAGCTTTTCCTTCACGGGGATAATTCTTCCTGTGGGCTCACCCTCGGGGGTGAGAAGCTCTCTTGCCGTTGAGCAGAGCACCGTACCGTCTCTTTCCATAGCCTCAAGCTGCTTTTTCAGCTTACCCTCTGCCCAGTAATCGTCGCAGTCGAGAAAGGCAACATATTCTCCCTTTGCCATAGCGACACCCTTGTTTCGGGTTTTGGCAACGCCCATATTTTTTTCATTCTTTATATATGTCACAAGAGGATTGTCTCTGTATTTTTCCATCACCTTATCGGTACCGTCGGGTGAGCAGTCATTGATAACGAGAATCTCCACAGGTACATCCTGCAAAAGCGCCGAATCGATTGCCTTATGCATATACTTTTCACCGTTGTATGCGGGAATAATAACCGTAACCATAGCCATTCTCCTTGAAAAATCACATATTTAGATAATTATACCATTTTACAGTATACTTTTCAACTGTTATTTTTTCACCGCTGCGGTTGTATTTGTCCGACGGTTGTGGTATAATTATAATAATATCATAATTTGTGCAAAAAGCAGCACAAAAAATAATGACAGCATATAAAAAGGACGGAAAAAAATATGAAGGATGTTTTTATCAGTTACACCACGGCGGACAAGGCTTATGCCGATGATCTCGTCAGCTTTCTTGAGAGCAACAAGGTCAGCTGCTTTATTGCTCCGAGAGACGTTGAGAAGGGTAAGCCCTATGCTTCCTGCCTTATGAAGGCTATTGATGACTGTAAGGTGGTGCTTCTCGTTGCATCGGATGCGGTCAATGCCTCACAGCACGTGCTCAATGAGGTTGATGTTATCGTTGAAAAGAAAAAGCCTCTTCTTCCCGTATTCATAGAGGACTATATTCCCAATGACGACTTCCGTTACTATCTCGGCCGCGTACAGAGGGTAGTTGCATATCCCGATGACCCCCGCTCTTATTTTGAGAATATACTCGCAGAGCTTATAAAGTACATTCCCCGCGAGACAGTTATAAAAAATGAGGTTTCAAAGCCCGTTGAAAGAACCGATCCGACCAGAACAACGGTTTTCGATTATTACCCCGAAAGAGGTATTATGGTAAACCCCGAGGATCATCAGAGAAATGTAAGCTTCAGAACAGATACCTTTGTCAATATGATGAGGGGCGTTTATGAGAAGATAGAGAGCATAGCAGGTCCCGGGGAGGCTGAAAAGAGCTTTTTCGACAGCGGATATGTCAGCGGCAGAAGCTTTGCCGAAAGAATAGAGGAGCAGTGGAGTGTCGGCTTCTCATACGAAAATGTTAAATTTAAGTTTGAGAAGTGGTGCGAGTTTGACTCAGCAGTAGGCTGGGGCCGTTTCTCCGCCGATATAAGAATCGACGAGGAAAGCGATGCTCTTACGGGCTTTATAAGCATCAGTGAGCCCTTCATCACCGACTATAAGAAAAAGACAAAAATCTGCGGCTTTATAAGAGGCTACTGCACAGGTGTTGCAGAGGTGCTTCTCAATAATGTTGAGGTTGACCTTGTTTGTAAGGAGTGTCCTCTTAAGAATAAGTTCAAGTCCAGGTGTGTGTTTGAAATTGTTACTAAGTAAGAGAGGCGTCTTTTAATATTATGAATATTTTAGTTATTTTTACGGGCGGTACTATCGGCTGCAAGGCAAAGCGAGGCTTTCTTTCAACTGACGGCAGTACCCGATACGCTCTTCTCAGCGGCTTTGATTCCGAAAAGGCAGGGATTGAGTTTTCTGTTAGCAAGCCCTATTCGGTGCTCAGTGAAAACCTTTCTGCAAAGGAGCTTAACCTTCTTCAGACGGAGGTTGCGGAAAATCTCGGCAAGGGCTATGACGGAATCATCATCACCCACGGCACAGACTCTCTGCTTTATACCGCGTCCGCTCTGGAATATGCCTTTGACGGCTGTGATGTCCCCATAGTTTTAGTGTCGGCTGACTATCCCCTCGATGACGAAAGAACAAACGGTCACAAAAACTTTGAGGCGGCAGTCGCATTTATAAAAAGCAAGGCAGGAAACGGCGTTTACGTAAGCTATAAAAACGATGATGAGCAGGATGTCAGAATCCACACGGCAACACACATCCTCTCTCACGGTGAATGCAGTGCAAATCTTTATCCCATAACCGAAAAGCCCTTTGCCGTTTATGAAAAGGGTGAGATTACTGTCAGCGGTGAGACTGCCCTGAGCGGCGGCAACGCCCTCGGCGCAATAAGCTACAGCGACTTTTCCCGCGTACTTGTTATCGGAAGCTGCCCCGGAGACAGCTTCAGCTATAATCTTGACGGCGTCAGGGCGGTTGTGCTAAGGCCCTACCACTCGGCAACACTCAACACCGCAAGCGAAAGCTTCAGTGCCTTCTGCAAAAGAGCGAAGGAGGCGGATATCCCTGTTTTCCTTGTCAATTCTAAGGCAGGCATCACCTATGAAAGCACAAGTCTTTTCTCAGAGCTCGGTATAACACCTCTTCCCTACGGTACCTTTGCTTCCGCATATATGAAAATATGGGCGGCGGTAAGTCTCGGTGAGGACATCCGCTCCTTCTGCGAAAGAAAAATCGCAAGGGAGTTCATTTAACAAAGTAAAAACGGACATCTGTCTTATGCGGTTGTCCGTTTTTTATATCCGCACTTTACAAAGCAAAGTAACGGTGGTAAAATGCAAAGTGCAGAATGCAAAATTGCGAAAACGGAAAGATACAGTCCTACGGGCAGAAATTATTAACACAAGATAAAAGGAAGAATACTATGATACGTTTTGAAAGTGACTATACTCAGGGTGCGGTGCCCGAAATAATCGAAAGACTCGCCGCAACAAATATGGAAATGACACCCGGCTACGGCGAGGATGAATACTGCATGAGTGCAAGGGAGAAAATCCGCAAGGAGATAAACCTGCCCGATGCCGACGTGCATTTTCTTGTGGGCGGAACTCAGACAAATCTCACCTTCATCGCTTCGGCAATAAAGCCCTATCAGTGTGTTCTTTGTGCCGATACGGGACATATAAACGTTCACGAAACGGGAGCAATAGAGGCCTGCGGACATAAGATCATCGGACTGCCCTCCCCTGACGGTAAAATCACCGCCGAGCAGGTTGCCTTCTTCACAGAACACCACTATGCAGACCCTACCTTTGAGCATATGCCTCAGCCGGGAATGGTTTATATATCCTTCCCTACGGAATGCGGTACTCTTTATTCAAAAGCAGAGCTTACGGCACTCTCCGGGGTCTGCCGTGAAAGAGGACTTACTCTTTATATGGACGGTGCAAGACTCGGATATGCACTTGCCTGCAAGGAAAATGACCTTACAATGGCTGATATTGCAAAGCTATGTGATGCCTTTTACATCGGAGGCACCAAGGTCGGCGCACTTTTCGGTGAGGCACTTGTTGTCACTAAAGAAAGTTGTAAGAAGGACTTCCGCTATATGATGAAGCAGAGGGGTGCAATGCTCGCAAAGGGCAGACTTTTAGGTCTGCAGTTTGATACGCTTTTCACCGACGGACTTTATTACAGAATATCGGAAAATGCCGCTTCACTTGCGGAGAAAATAAGAAGCGCCTTCCGGAATAAGGGTATTGAGTTTTTCTTCGACTCCCCCACCAATCAGCAGTTTCCCATGCTCACCAAGGAGCAGTACGATACACTCGCTAAGGAGTTCGTATTCTGCGACTGGGGCGTAACGGACGGTAAATACATCGTCCGCTTCTGCACAAGCTGGGCAACAGATGAAAAGGATGTTGACAAGCTTGTGGAGGCTATTGAGACTATCTGAGCTGAATTAAAAAACAACCCGTCAGCACATACTGACGGGTTGTGTATTTACATTATGTCCTCGGCGGACAGCCGTTACTTTCTTGAGAACCCCTCAGTCAGAACTTCGTCCTGACAGCTCCCCTTTCAGGGGAGCCGAGTAACCAAAGAACTTTTCTGCTTTTAGAATAACCCTGTAATCCTACCCTCTGCGTCAACGTCGATTCTCTCTGCTGCAGGGCTCTTGGGAAGACCGGGCATTGTCATAATGTCACCTGTGAGAACAACGATGAAGCCTGCACCTGCGGAAACCTTAACATTTCTTACTGTTACGGTGAAGCCCTCGGGTGCGCCGAGCTTTGTGGGATCGTCAGAGAAGCTGTACTGTGTTTTTGCAACGCAGACGGGCATCTTGTCACAGCCCATTTCAACAAGCTTTTCAATCTGCTTCTTTGCTGAAGGAAGGATTGCAACATCGTCGCCGCCGTATACCTTCTGTACGATAGCTCTTATCTTGTTTTCGATTGTATCCTCTGCATCGTAGGAGAAGGTAAACTGTGAGTTATCCTCTTCCTCGCAAAGACGGCAAACCTCTCTTGCGAGCTCCTCGCCGCCCTTACCGCCATCTGCCCATACGGTTGAAAGGCATACGTTTACACCGAGCTCCTTACACTTTGCTATAACGAATTCGATTTCCTTATCCGTATCTGTGGGGAAGCGGTTGACTGCAACAACGCAGGGAAGCTTATATACATTCTTGATGTTTGAAACGTGTCTGAGAAGGTTGGGAATACCCTTTTCGAGTGCCTCAAGATTTTCCTCACCGAGCTGAGTCTTGTTAAGTCCGCCGTGCATCTTAAGTGCGCGGATTGTAGCAACCATAACTACTGCTGAGGGTACAAGACCTGCCATACGGCACTTGATATCAAGGAACTTTTCTGCACCGAGGTCTGCGCCGAAGCCTGCCTCGGTAATTGCATAGTCACCCATCTTAAGTGCAGTCTTTGTTGCGATAACTGAGTTACAGCCGTGGGCAATATTTGCAAAGGGTCCGCCGTGTACGAAAGCGGGAGTACCTTCAAGAGTCTGGACAAGGTTAGGCTTGAGTGCATCCTTTAAAAGTGCAGTCATAGCACCTGCCGCCTTAAGCTCACCGCAGGTTACGGGCTCATTCTGATAGTTATAGCCGACGATGATACGTGAAAGTCTTTCCTTAAGGTCGGTGATTGATGAAGCGAGGCAGAGTACTGCCATAATTTCACTTGCAACGGTAATGTCGAAGCCGTCCTCACGGGGTGTGCCGTTGATTCTGCCGCCAAGACCGTCTGTGATGAAGCGGAGCTGTCTGTCGTTCATATCAAGACAGCGCTTCCAGGTAATTCTGCGTACGTCAATGCCGAGGCTGTTGCCCTGCTGAATGTGGTTATCGAGCATAGCCGCAAGAAGATTGTTCGCGCTTGTGATTGCATGGAAGTCACCTGTGAAATGAAGGTTGATATCCTCCATAGGTACAACCTGAGCATAGCCGCCGCCTGCTGCACCGCCCTTGACACCGAATACGGGGCCGAGAGAGGGCTCACGAAGAGCAACGGTAACCTTCTTGCCGATACGGCTCATACCGTCGGCAAGCCCGATTGTGGTCGTTGTCTTACCCTCACCTGCAGGTGTGGGTGTGATTGCGGTAACAAGTACGAGCTTACCGTCCTTCTTATCCTTTGCGTCGTTAAGAAGGGAAAGGTCAATCTTTGCCTTATAATTGCCGTACTGCTCTATATATTTAAGGTCAACCTCTGCATTTTTTGCAATTTCTGTTATGTGCTTCATTTCGCACTGCTGTGCTATTTCAATATCGGTTAAGTATGCCATTTTTTCTCCTCCTGAAAATTATTCATTAAAGTTTATTATATATTATTTATTCTTCTTAGTCAAGAAAATTTCTCTCAATAACACCTATTCCTACACCCATACGGTTGCCGCTGAGCATATACTTTTTAGCTCTCCTCTGCAACGATGTGCTTTCAGGATAATTTCTTTTAAACAGCTGACGCTTACCAAAAATACGCTCTATCGCCTGCTCATCGATTTTAACACTGTACCTATGGTCAAAAAGAGAAGCAAAGGCGAGAATGTTACTGTTTTCTGCCATAAAATTCTTGTTTCCCTCAAAAAGCAACCAGCTTTCACAGAAGTACCATTTGTACTCATACTCAGGAAAGTACTTTTTAAAGAAAGTTTCAGCCTTCCTGAAGGAAGCCTTACATCTTTCAGTATCAAGCCTTTCCCCCTGAGGGATATGAACATAAATAAGCTTTTCCCCGTAACTGAAGGGCAGCTTTTTGTAATTAAGTGTTTTGTTTTTACATTCGTAAAGCTGAAACTGAAGTCTGCCTAAGCGGAAAAGCTCAAGCCTCAGATGATTTTTCAGCCATCCGTAATTTTTTATACCCTTGTTATCGGCATTCGAGCACCATATTTTTATGTCGCTCATTGTATCAAGAAAGATACTGTCGGGTATGCCCCTTTTTTCGTACTCTTTCCTTGCCCTTACCGCACACACAAGTATAACCGCAAGGCGGATAAGATAATTTTCCCTTTTAAGGCAGGAAAAATCACACTCAAGGCATTTTGCGGCGAGAGCTTCGGCTTTTTTATTTTCCTTTGGTGTAAGTGACGAAAGTCGGCTGATGACCGTCGGGTCAAGTCCGATTTCCTTTGCAAGGTTAATCATAGGCACACTCCGTGATGTTTTGTTTCTCATTATACCACAGTACTGCCGTAAAATTCAACAGTAAAGAAGAGACACGGCAAGCCGTGTCCCTTCAGTATCATTTATTTTCCGCGGGTAAAGCCCTTCAGTATCAGTATACGTCGGCGCGTGGCTACCGACTACTGACTACTTAATTATCTCCGCCATAATTCCGATTGCCTCTGTCGCCTCGGGTATGGGGAATAATGGATAAACGTGGCTCATACCCTCTTTGACGTGAAGGGTTACGTCTGCTCCCGCTTCAACCATTTTTTCATAAAGCAGTATTGTATCGGGGTAAAGCACCTCTCTCGTACCGATGAAAATTGTTATATCTCCGAGATTGTCAAAGGTACCGAAAAGCGGGCTGAGCATCGGGTCTTTCAGGTCACGGTCACCCTTCCACAAATCGGTAATCTGGTCAGCACAGCAAAGGCTGCCGAGCATAGCATCCATTTCAACGTATTTCTCTATGTCGGGGTTTTCCATAGAAATATCCACCCACGGGCAGATAAGTATGATTTCTTCAGGCTGTGCAGCCTCGTACTCCCTAAGCTGCTGGGCAAGGCTCAGTGCAAAGCCGCCTCCCGAGGAATCTCCGCCTATGTATATCTTCTTATCTTTATACTTTTCTGCCGTATTAAGGTAGAAATCCATCATCGCAGCGTGGGATTCATCAGCCGTGTAGTTTGTACATTTCAGATAAATCGGCGCAATAATCGTTATATCAGCCTGACGGGCAAGCTTATCCCAGAAGCTCCAGTGCTGTGATGCGGGAGGATTAAGATATCCGCCGCCGTGAAGGTATATGAGTATGCCGTCGTTATCAGCCTCCTCGTTGATGTAAAACACCTGCATTCCGCTTTCGTGGGTGCTTCTTATGGATACCTTCTTTTTCGGAGGGGTTATATCCTGCAGATTGGTTATCCTTTTCTCCTCAATATTCGCCGCACACTTTTCATCTATACAGTAAAGTGAGTTTCTGTCCGTAACCCTGAGATAAATCTCCACAAAGGTCGCCATAAGCGAGCGGTGATAAACAAATTTAGACACGAGTGAAAGAGCAATTATTCCCGTAAGGAACACAGCAACAAGCGACATAAGTATAATTCTCAGTCTGCGCCCTCTCCTGCTTCCTCCTTCTTTTTTCTCAATGCTTTCTTCCTTTTTCTTCTCCAATTTTTCTCTCTCCTTAAAAAGTAGGCGACAAAACCGCCAAATCTGTATAATTATTCTAAACCTAAATATACAAAATTTCCATATATGACGATTATCTGTAATAATTTTTAATTTATAATTCTTAATTTTTTTACAACAAAACTGCAACATCTCGCCCTAAAAAAAGATTTCTGCCTTTTTTCGGAAAAACCTATTGACAATCTTCGTTAATTGTGGTAACATCATTAGGCAATTACGGAGAGATACCGAAGTGGTCATAACGGAACGGTCTTGAAAACCGTCGTACGTCCTGCGTACCGTGGGTTCGAATCCCACTCTCTCCGCCATTTTTTTATTTATACTGAGAAGTTTATCGACACCATGGAGAAGTACTCAAGTTGGTGACGAGGCGCCCCTGCTAAGGGCGTAGGTCGGGTAACCGGCGCAGGAGTTCGAGTCTCCTCTTCTCCGCCAAAAATAAAGCCACACATCAGTGTGGCTTTATTTTTTTATTCTTCCTTATTCATCTGCTTCTCTTATCACTATTGCGGCACTTTCGCTGCACTGACT
>JAZULG010000219.1:0-3107 GCA_045603005.1 Acutalibacteraceae bacterium | reverse complement strand
TATACAGTCGCATAGCCTTTGCGATAATTATATGTACTGATTTATTTGCTGCGGTAACAGGCATCGGAGCGACAATTATTTCTTTCTTTTTCAAAGACCCGCTATGGCTCACTTACGAATCTCTTGTTTTCAGTAATATTTTTCTTTTTTGTGTTGCGGTTACTGTTTTATATGCATACAAAGAAAAACACCCGTCTATGCTCAGAGCTGTAGGCTTTGCTCATCTGCTGATGTCTGTACCCTTTGTTTCAGGCTCTGTATATTTTCCTGCAGGGGTTCGCATCATAGAGTTTATTTCCTCTGAATTATCAACTGATTTCGAAAAAATGATGTTTCTTCCTACCGCCATTAGCTTAACCGTTTTTCTTGTGTGTATAGTTCTCACTTCAAGAGTTAAGAAGAAAGAAAACAAAACTGCATTAAGCGGAAAAGGCTTTTGCTTCGGTGTAGCAGCCTTCTTATGCATAAGCGTGCTTTCATGCAGTAATATTACTCTTATTGAAAGTATGAATGCACCTAATTTCGGCGACTCCAGATTAGTAGGTATCATAGAGTCAAGAAACAGCATAAAAGAGCTTGACAGACTGTATGCCTCTGTAAGTACCTATGAAGAAGCTGACCGTATATTGCGTGAAGCAGGCTATATCCCCCACACCGAGCTTCACACGGTAATTAAAGACGATGACGACCTTAACTATATTTTACTTGCAATAGAAGAAGATTTCGGCGTTGATACAAGCAAAGAGACCGTTTATGTTGAAAACAATCAATATGTGAGCATTCACTCCGATGCAAGCTTCATTATCCCTCACTCCGAGGGCGACACTTTAAATTATAAAAAAATGTATTACGGCACTCAGAAGCGTCAGCCCGACATCTCGTTTTATATAGAGTACTTTTTATTCAATGTTAATCTCGTAGAAAAGGCTGCTGATGATTTTGAAAAGTTACGCATCGGATACAATGAAGAGTCTACACTTGAAACAGTTAAAAAGACGTGTAGGATTCAATCAGTTATGACAATATACACCGAAAAAGGCGAAATCAGAACATACACCTTTGAAGCAGAGGAAAGAGACTGGGATAATTATTATCACTTCGAAGGCTCTCTGTCATTCGATAATAACGGCAAGCTCATTACCGGAAGCTACCGACGCTATTATTATGATACATACGATGATGATTGTGACGAAGTATATGAAGAAGATGCAAAGGAATATATCATCACACAATAAACAAAGGTCACGGAGCTAACCACTCTGTGACCTTTAATTTTATAATTCCGAAACCGCAAAGCGGTTTTCCTTGCTACTTACTACTTACTACTTGCTACTTAACTTAGCCTTGAGCTCCCTCTCCGCCTGAGGAAGTCTGAGATATGCGGGCATAAGCTCGGCGGCGGTGACTGTCTTTTCCTCGCTGAAGCTCTTTTCTGCCGCAAAGGCAACAGAGGAGCCTCTCTGATAAAGCTGACCTGCGGGTGCAATTTCATAGCCGAGCTTTTCATGGCAGAGTCTTGCGCCGTCACCGACAAAAACTACATTTTCATAATCGGGCAGCATTTTTTCGAGCTCCTCTATTTTCAGTGCCATATCCTCGGTGAGCCTTGTTATCTCCTCACCGTCAACAAGGAAAATTCCGCAGTAAACCTGATTACAGCGTGCATCCATAACGCTAACTGCTGTACAGCATCTTCCCTGAAGGTTATATGCGAGAGCCTCAAGAGTAGAAACAGGGATACACTTCTTCTTAAGTCCGTCGGCAAGACCCTTTATCGCCGCAACACCTATTCTTATGCCCGTGAAGGAGCCGGGTCCCACACTGCAGGCAAGGTAGTCTATACTGTCAAGGTCAATCTCACCGTTTCTGAGAGTACTGTCTATCATCGGCATAAGGGTCCTCGAATGGGTAAGCCCCGTATTTATACTGCTTTCGGAAAGTATTTTTCCGTTTTCTGTTATGCTGACCGAAGCACAGACAGCGCTTGTATCAACTGCTAAAATTCTCATTGTATATCCAATCCTTCAACCGTAATAATTCTTTCGTTTTCCTTTTCCGTCTTTTCAATGGTAATGCGTACCGTACCCTCGGGAAGGGCGTTTTCTATATTTTCGCTCCACTCAACGGCAAGTACGGCACCCATATCAAGGTAATCGAAAAAGCCGCTCGAATAAAGGTCGTCCCAGCTTTCCACCTTGTACATATCAAAATGCACAAGAGGAGGATTTCCGCCGTAATCGTTGACAATGGCAAAGGTAGGACTAGAAACGTCGGCTTTTATGCCCATACCCCTTGCAAGTCCTCTCGTAAAGGAGGTTTTTCCCGCACCGAGCCCTCCGAAAAAGGCTATGACGGTACCGCCCTTAAGACTTTTTCCTATTTTTTCGGCAAGCTCCTCAGTTTTCCCGGTACTGTCTGAAACAAAGCTTATCACTGCAGTCCCTCCTTTATTTTTCCGTCATTTATTTTACCATAAAATATCAATAAGTCAACAGTTATACCCAATATGGGAAATACCCTTGAAAAAAAGGCTCCCGTGTTGTATAATATCAGGGCAGATTGAATACAGGATGTGATAATTTGCTTTTAAAAAAGATAAAAAAAATACTCACTCAGACCGATTTTTTACTCATAGTAATCACTCTTGCTCTTTCCGTTTACGGTACGGTTATGGTGTCAAGCGCAACGTATACCGCAGAAAGCACCTCCTACTTTTCCCGTGACGCAAAGGTTATGATTCTCGCTCTCGTTCTCGGTCTTTGTGTTGCCCTTGCGGTATCATTTATAGATTACGATATTATACTGAAGCTGTCACCCATTGTGGCGGTGGGATGTGTAGGCGTTATGCTTCTGCTTTTTAAGTTCGGTGTTTCCCCCGAGGGGCGAAGCGACGCTATCTCCTGGATAAAAATAGGTACACTCTACTTTCAGCCCTCGGAGGTTGTGAAAATCGGCTTCATCATAACCTTTTCATGGCATTTGAAAAAGGTTAAAAATGCAATTTCAGAAGTCAGAAACGTTATAGCTCTTGCAATTCATGCCGCTGTCCCCATAGTGCTTGTTATCGCTACGGGCGATATGGGTTCAGCCCTCATTTTTATAATTAT
>JAZULG010000218.1:0-20842 GCA_045603005.1 Acutalibacteraceae bacterium | reverse complement strand
AGAGGCTCAACAAGGATAGCCTTTTCAAGGTCGCCTGTGGTGAACGCCTCATAGGAAAGCTCTATTACCCCTCTGACCGCATTCATCATTACCTCAAGCTCCTTCTGGCAATCACCCGAGAAATTGAGCTTTTTATCTCTGATTTCATCAACGGAATGAAGAATATTTACAGCGTAGTCAGATATTCTTTCAAGGTCGCCTATAATATGAAGCAGCTTTGTGGCCTCGGCGGCATCCTTGTCGGAAAGCTCCAGAGCAGACACCTTGACAAGATAAGAGCCCAACCTGTCCTCATATCTGTCAGCCTTCTTTTCATACTCAACAACCTTGTCATAAAGCTCTTTATCGTAATTCGTCAAAAGATCCAGAGCGCCGTCAATAGCAATTTTTGAGATTTCCGCCATTCTTTCCGTAACGGTTTTGCATCTTTCAACAGCAACAGCGGGGGTTGCAAGAAGTCTGTCGTCAAGAATCTCGTAATGCTCTTTTTCGTCCTTGTCCCTGACGGTAACGGTAGCGATCTTTTCGAGAAGCTTCGTGAAGGGCATCCATAAGGCTACGCAGCACATCTTGAAGGCCGTGTTGATAATGGCAATCCAGAATTCGTTTACTTTATCATCAAGGAAGTCAAAGCCGATAACCGCATTGAGTCCGTAGAAGGCTGCAAGAAGTATGGGAGTACTGATAGCGTTGAAATAGAAGTGAGCAAAAGCCGCACGCTTCGCATCCTTATTGGCACCTGCGGAGGAAATAAGGGCGGTAACCGTCGTACCGATGCCCTGACCCATAACTACAGGAATAGCCGTACTGAAGGGAATTGCACCCGTGACGGAAAGAGCCTGAAGGATACCTACCGAAGCAGAGGAGGACTGAATAATAGCAGTAATACCTGCACCTGCAAGCACACCTAAGGCAGGATTTGAGAAGGCAGTGAGAATCTGTGTAAATTCAGGAACGTACTTCAGACCTTCAACAGACTCGGACATAATGGACATACCCGTCATAAGAGTTGCAAAGCCAAGCATAATGGTTGCTGTATCCTTACTCTTGTTATCCTTTTTAAACATAATCATGGCAACGCCGATTATTGCAAGAACCGGCACGAAGGAGGAGGGCTTTAAGAACTGCATAAAGCCTGCACCGTCAATAGCCATAAGTGAAAGAAGCCATGCAGTAATTGTAGTGCCGACGTTTGCGCCCATAATAACGCCTATAGCCTGACGAAGTGTCATTATACCTGAGTTAACGAAGCCGACAACCATAACCGTTGTAGCCGACGAGGACTGTATAACTGCAGTTACACCGGCACCGAGGAGAAAGCCCTTAAAGGGGTTACTGGTCATTTTTCCGAGAAGAGACTTGAGCTGACCGCCTGCCTTCTTTTCAAGAGCGGCGCCCATAATGTTCATACCGAAAAGGAAAAGGGCTAGACCGCCTACAAGGTCTAACACGTCAAAAATAGTCATAATACACCTCTTTTATTTTCATATACTTCATTAAAAAGGCAGGCAAAACCTACCTATTATGATAATAACAAAAAGAAGAGTTAACTTTCAAGTGGATTTTGAATATTTATGCAAATTTGTACAAAATGATAAATATATCTGTCATTGTTTATACCATTTATTTGTTTTATACATTTACTTGACCTTTTAGCCGATGTTGTTATAAAATATAACCGGAGATGATTTTAATGATAGCTGAAGATATAAAAATTATTCAGTATCCCAAGAGGATTGAGCTTTTGAATTTCCTTACTCACCTGCTCGGGGCTATGCTCTCTGTTGCGGGAATTGTTTTTATAACAGTAACCGCAGATTCCCCGAGAAAGAAGCTTTGCGGCCTTATTTACGGACTTACTCTTGTGACGGTTTATACCGCCTCCTCTGTATATCACGGGCTCAGGCCTTCTCAGAGCAAACGTATCGCAAGACTCGTTGACCATTCGGCAGTACCCCTTCTCATCGCAGGTACAACAACGCCCTGCGCTCTGATATCTCTTTACAATATAAGCCCTGCCCACGGTATAACAGTTTTTTTGTGCGGTTGGATATGTGCCCTCTTCGGCATTTTTTCAAAGCTTTTCTTCTTTGAAAGGCTCAAGGCTGTGACTATGGCAGTATATATGGTATGCGGACTTTCCATGCTTCTGAGCGCAGTACCGAAACTCGGTCAGCTTAATAAGGGCGGCTTCGGATGGTTGGTTTTCGGCTGCGTCTTTTATGTCATTGGTGCAGCGCTCTGCGGCTTAGGCGCAAAAAAGCCCTTGCTTCACCCGATATTTCACATTTTTGTAATGCTGGGAAGCAGTATACATTTTTACGCAATATACTGCTATATATTGAGGTGAGCTGAATAGTAGTCAGTAGCCAGTAGTCAGTAGTCAGAATGCCCTGCGGGCGTTTAAAAAAAACAGGTGGACGAAGATAATTCTTTGTCCACCATATTTTTTTAATCATATTAACTTGTACGGGCAGAGCCTTACTGTTTGCTCTCACGTCCGCGTGTGACTACTGACTGCTTAAAGCCGCTATAAGCTCCTTGATAGCCTCAACGGGAGGCTTTCCCTGAAGCTTGAAGGAAATATAAGGTGCGCTCTTTGCCGCACTTATCATAGCTCTGCCCCTGAGCTTATGTCCCACCGCAGAGACAAATTCAGGCTTGAGGTCGCTTACAAAGGCAAGAATCATACCGTTCTGCTGCTTGATTTCATATATACCGAGCTTTGCCGCCTTTGCTCTTAAAAGAGCAACATCTATAAGACCCTTTACACTTGCGGGAGGCTCACCGAAGCGGTCGATGAATTCATCCATAACATCCATCGCATCCTCACCCGTTTCGATTGAAGCAATTCTCTTATACATACCGATACGGTTTTTGACCGCATCAATATAGCTTTCGGGAATGTGTGCATCAACGGAAATATCAACAACACATTCCTTCTTTTCCTCTGCGGCTATACCCGTCTTTTCCTCGTCAACGGTTTCGGAAAGAATTTTAAGGTACATATCGTAGCCGACCGCCTCCATATGACCGTGCTGCTGAGCGCCGAGAATATTACCCGCACCTCTTATCTCAAGGTCACGCATAGCAATACGGAAGCCTGAGCCGAACTCAGTGAATTCCCTTATTGCTGAAAGTCTTCTCTGTGCAATCTCGGTAAGCTCCTTGTTTTTATTATATGTGAAATAAGCATAGGCTCTGCGGCTGCTTCGTCCTACTCTGCCGCGTATCTGATGAAGCTGGGCAAGGCCCATCTTATCCGCTTCCTCAATAATGAGAGTATTGGCGTTGGGCACGTCAACACCCGTTTCTATTATGGTGGTGCAGACGAGAATATCTATCTCGTTATCGATAAGCCTTCTCCACACCTCGCTGAGCTCGTCCTCGCTCATCTTACCGTGTCCGACACCTATTCTCGCATCGGGCAGGTATTTCTTTATCTGTGCCACTCTGGCATCTATGGACTCTATACGGTTATGAAGATAGTATACCTGACCGCCTCTTCTGAGCTCTCTTTCCATAGCCTCTGAGAGTATTTCCATATCGTGAGGCACAACATAGCTCTGTACCGGATGCCTTCCCACGGGAGCCATCTCAAGGGTTGACATATCCCTGATACCCGTCATCGCCATATTGAGAGTACGGGGAATGGGCGTTGCAGAAAGGGTGAGTACGTCAACATCGGGGAATTTCTCCTTTAGCTTTTCCTTCTGTGCAACGCCGAAGCGCTGCTCCTCGTCAACAACGAGAAGACCTAAATCCTTAAAGTCCACACTCTTGGCGATAATACTGTGAGTACCCACGATTATATCTATGCTGCCTCTCTTGAGACGTGTCTTGATTTTTGTCCTCTCGCTCTGAGTACGGAAGCGGGAAAGCATATCTATTTCAACGGGGAAGCCGTCGAAGCGCTTCTTTATAGTCTGGAAGTGCTGAAAGGCAAGTATCGTAGTCGGTACGAGAATAGCGCACTGCTTACCGTCGGCAATGCATTTGAATACGGCACGAAGAGCAACCTCAGTTTTGCCGAAGCCCACATCTCCGCAGAGAAGTCTGTCCATAGGGGCACTTCTTTCCATATCCTTTTTGATTTCATTTACGGCTATAAGCTGATCCTCGGTCTCCTCAAACTCGAAGCGGCGCTCAAAATCGTTCTGCATATCAATATCGGGAGAAAATGCAAAGCCCTTGGAATTCATTCTCGCACTGTAAAGCTTTGTAAGCTCCTTAGCCATATCCCTGACTGCCGCCCTTACCCTTGAGCGTGTATTCTTCCACTCGTCGGAGCCGAGTCGGTTGAGCTTTATCGCCTTATCCGTATCCCTTGGGGAAATGTATTTCGCAATAAGGTCAAGCTGAGTTACGGGCACGTAAAGCACGTCACTGCCTCTGAAATTGACCTTGATGAAGTCTTTTATTTTGCCGCCTACATTCATAGTCTTTATGCCGTCGAATATGCCTATACCGTGAACGGCGTGTACAACATAGTCTCCCCTCGTGATTTCATCAAGAGAAGCAATACCTCTGCCTGCCTTGAATTTTCTTTTCGGCTTGGTTTCGCTCTTGTGATGAGCTCTGCCGTATGAGAAAAGAGTAAACTTATCACCGGGGTACTCAAAGCCCGAGGAAACGCTTCCGCCTATTACCGAAACGGTGCCCTTGGGAAACTCCGCAGGTACAACGGGGAAGTAGTGAGCCTTTATTTCCTCTGTTTCAAGGTCAAAGGCAAGCTCCTTGGCGCTTTTTTCCGTACCCGCCATAACAACAGCCGTATATCCGTTATACAAAGCAGGCTTAAGGTCCTCAATGAGATAAGAGAGAGTACCGTCCCAACGGGAAAGAAGCCTTGCATTTATACTCACAAGCTCCCGTACGGGCACATCAAAGGAGCCTCTTGCAAGAGTATCGGTAAAGATTGCTCCCCTTTTCTCGTACTGACTGAGAAGCTCGCTGAAGGTGAGAATATATCTGTCAAGCCCCTTGGTGAGTACGCCCTCATCGAACATCGCCTTGATATCCTCGTTCATAAGAGCGGAAAAGCTGTTATATTTCTGCTTTACCGATGAGCTTTCGCTGACGAAAAGCAGGTCATCCTTCATATAGTCAAACACCGTGTGAAGCTCACTGTAGGCAAGGGACAGATATTTATCGGGAGCACCCACGTGAATGAAATGCTCAAGCTTTTCTATATCCTCACCGATGGTCTGCTTCGCCTTTACGGAACCCTTGCCCTTTACCGTGGTGAGAAACGACCTGAGCCTTTCCTTCATCTGCTCAAGAGAGTCGAAAAGCACCTCGGTAGAGGGAGTTATGCTGAACTGCTCAATAACATCGGTTCTTCTCTGACTTTCAACATCAAAAAAGGAAAGAGAATCTATACTGTCACCCCAGAATTCGGCTCTGCAGGGTTGCGAGAAGCCGGGTGCAAAAAGGTCGAGTATACCGCCGCGAAGTGCAAACTGGCCTACGCCCTCAACCTGCTCCACCCTTACATAGCCTGCCGCAATAAGGGTGTTCACTATTTCGTGAGTACTTCTGTCCTCACCGACACGAAGCACAAGAGTCCTTCTCTTAAGCTCCTCCACAGGGAGGGTAAGCTGTACTGCCGCCTCAACACTACAGACAACATAGCGGTAATCACCGCTGACAATACGGGTGAGCACATCGACTCTCTTCTGCTCGAATTCGTGAGATTTATTATCCGCACCGATGAAGGTGAAGTCCTTGGCAACATAAAGTAGCGCCCTTTCGCTCAGACTGTTGAGGTCCTCGCAAAGCTTTGCTGCAGAGCCCTCATCAGGGCAGACAATAAGAGCCTTTTTTTCCGTCTGCTCACAAAGAGAGGTAATGTAATGGGCCTTATGTATCTGTGAAAGACCGATCACGCCCATAGGAAGCCTGCCCGAGGCTACCGCGTCTCTGACACTTTCATATTCAATTTTACCCTGAAGCACCTTCAAAAAGCCCGACATATTTTCACCTCACGCAGCAATGCACCCGATTGCCTTATCGGGTGTGTGTTGTTTTTTCTTTTCTATATTATATTATATCCTGCCGAAAAAATAAAGAGGAAAAACAGAAAAAATTAAGAGTCACCTTACGGTGACTCCCAATTTTAAAATTTAAATTTTAAAACTGTGTGATTGTTGAATTATTTCTCGAGAATGGACTCAACAATTGCAAAAATTTTGTCAAAGAAAGCAACGATAGCTGCCCAGTTTTCCATGATCCAAGCTTCCATTATATGTTCCTCCTTGTTAAATTTTAAGGGACACTCCCTTAGGGTAATTTGATTATATCACGCGATTTATTCTTTGTCAACAGTTAATTCAAAAAAAGTTCATAAATTAAAAGTAAACACTTAACCTCTTTTATTGGTATTCCTCAGGAAGATCCTCGGGAATTGTCAATCCGAAAAGGCCTAAAAACCACTCTAAAAACTGGCTGAGAAGCTGTACGATCTCATAGCCGAATTCGCCCCAGAAATTATCCATTATTTTTTCCTCCTCTTTTACAATGCTGTCTCCTGATCTTATTTATATTTCAGATAAAGAAAAACCTTCAACAAGGTTTAAAGCCGCCCGTAAAGGCGGCTTTTTTTAAACAAATTAAATTATTCTGCTTCTTCCTGATCAAGGAACCACTGCTTGATGTATGCATAGATCTTGTCGAAAAGCTCTACGATGTCTTCCCAATAGGTCTCAAGGAATTCTTTCATTGTTGTTTCCTCCCGTTAATTATATTTTAAAGGTCACCCTTTAATTTACTTCATTATACTATACCGTTGTTTTTTTGTCAATAACTAATTCAAAAAAAATTCATATTTTACAAATCACAGATATACATTGCACTAAGACGTCGGAAGAGGCAAGACTTTTCTTTTTAATGCAAAATGCAAAGTGCAAAAAATTAAATTTTCAAAAAAATATGCCGTTTGTTGCACAAACCCTGCAACAAAACGGCTTTTTCGCTCTATAGGTGAGAGGCATAACAAAAAATTCTCAGAAAGGAGAATAAACATCAAAGAACTGACTTCAAAAGAAAAGCTTTTCTGTATTCTGTGCGCCTCAGGCAGAGATCCCTCTGAGGCAGCGGAAAAAGCAGGCTTCCTCTTTGCAGAGAAAAACGGACTCAGGCTTATGAGACGTGAAGACATCCGTGAAGAAATCAGCCGCCTTCACAAGCAGCGAAAAAACGAAAGTCACACCCTTTATCAAGGCTACTACCGCCTTGCCTTCGGCTGCATAAGCGATGCTGTGCGGCTTCTTTTCACCGACGAGCTTACCGAAAAGGACATCGGTCAGATGAACCTTTTCAACGTATCAGAAATCAAGCGTAAAAAGGGCGGAGACATCGAGATAAAATTCTTCGACCGTCTCAAGGCCCTTGACCGCCTTTCGGAAATTGCTCTTCAGGATACGGATAACAATGAGAGCTCTATTTTTTCTGCTATTGAAAAGGGTGCAAGAGCGTTGGAGGGTGAGAATCTTGAGTAAAGAATTCAGCTCTTTTTCCAAGAAGCAGCTTATCGCTCTTTCCTGGTGGCACGAAAGCTCGCCTTTTTGCGGTTATGACGGGCTTATATGTGACGGTGCGGTAAGAAGCGGAAAAACCACCTGTATGTCACTTTCCTTTGTGGCGTGGGCGTTTTACCGCTTCAACGATGAAAACTTCGCCATCTGCGGAAAGACGGTAACCTCCCTGAAAAGGAACATTCTTACGGGACTTCTCCCCGCCCTCAGACAATCAGGCTTTGAAGTAAAGGAAAGGCTCAGCTCCAATATGCTGGAGATCACCTATCTTAACAGGACAAACAGATTTTACCTTTTCGGCGGCAAGGACGAGAGCTCAGCCTCCCTTATTCAGGGCATAACCCTTGCGGGTCTCTTTCTTGATGAGGTGGCTCTGATGCCACGCTCCTTCGTTGAGCAGGCTCTTGCCCGATGCTCGGTAAACGGCTCCGCCTTCTGGTTTAACTGTAACCCTGAAAATCCGAGACACTGGTTTTACAGCGAATGGATTAAAAAGGCTGAGGAGAAAAACTGCCTTTACCTTCACTTCACAATGAAGGATAATCCCTCTCTCTCACCGAAGATGATAAAAAGGTACGAAAGCCTTTACAGCGGTGCCTTTTATGAGAGATTCGTTCTCGGGCGTTGGGTCGCCGCCGACGGACTTGTCTATCCCGAGGCGGCAAACGGGAAATATACTGCTATGCCTCCCTGCTCTGACTTTGAGCAATGCTATATTTCCTGCGATTACGGTACCGTCAACCCCACCTCAATGGGTATCTGGGGTCTTCATCACGGTATCTGGTACCGCTTCGGCGAGTACTACTATTCCTCACGTAAGGAAGGTCAGCAGAAAACCGATGAGGAATACTATCAGGACCTTGTAGCCTTCTGTGACGGCAGAAGACCCGAGGCGGTCATTGTTGACCCCTCTGCCGCTTCCTTTATCGAATGCATACGGCGTCACGGAAGCTACAGGGTGATACCCGCAAAAAACGATGTGACCGACGGCATAAGAAGAGTACAGACCGCACTCAGGCAAGGGAAAATACTCATTTCTCCCCTGTGTAAAGCAACCCTTAAGGAATTCGGTCTGTACCGCTGGGACGAAAAGGCAGGGAGAGATACTCCCCGCAAGGAAAACGACCACGCCATGGACGATATCCGCTATTTCGTCTCAACCGTACTCTCACAGCAAGATGACGGCTTTTTTGCTCTTGCGGCAAGAAGGCGGTCAGAATAAAACGGGAGTTATTCTCCCTGAAAGGAGTAAAATTTGGCACTCGGAAAAAGTAAAAAGCAAAAGCCTCAGAAAAACGCAGTTGCCGTACCTCAGACAGGAAAAAAGTCTCATCCCTTCTCGGCGCTCAGCGGCTACTCCCCTCTTTCGGCTACGGACGCCGCTCTTTATAAGGCTCTCAGGGAAGCAATTCCAATTATCGATGCGGCTATTTATAAGATTGTGCGTCTTATAGGCACCTTTAAGGTAACCTGCGACAGCAAAGCGGCAACAAAGGTTCTCGACCACTTTCTCAACGAAGTCAAGGTAGGCGGCACCGGTCAGGGTATTGACTCCTTCCTTTCGGTTTTCACCGAGCAGCTTCTCACCTACGGAACTGCGGTGGGCGAAATGGTCACAGACGGCAGAAGCATTACTCACCTTTTCAATTCGGATATAAGGTCGGTAAGCCTCACAGAGGGCAGCAGCCCTCTTGATGTAACAGTCTCTGCCGACAACGGAAGCGGTGAATTTCTGCCCGTAAAATACCCGGAGCTGATTCTTCTTTCGGTACTCAACCCTCAGCCCGGACAGCTTTACGGCACCTCCCTTCTCAAGGGACTTTCCTTTGTCAGCGACATTCTGCTTAAAATCTATAACACCATCGGTGTCAACTGGGAAAGAGTGGGCAACGTACGCTTTGCGGTTACATATAAGCCGCAGAACGATTCTCTCGACAAGGCCTACGCCCAGGAAAGAGCAATGCTCGTTGCCGAGGAATGGAGCAAGGCAATGGACAGCTCCTCAGGAGCAAAGGACTTCGTTGCCGTCGGTGATGTAAGCATCAGGGCAATCGGTGCGGACAATCAGATTCTCGACAGCGAAATACCCGTAAGGGAAATGCTCGAGCAGATTGTTGCAAAGCTCGGTGTACCTCCCTTCATTTTAGGTCTTAGCTGGTCCACAACAGAAAGAATGAGCATGCAGCAGGCGGATATCCTCACAAGTGAAATCGATTACTACCGCAGAACAGTTGAGCCGGTGATAAGAAAAATCTGCAGCACCTGGCTCAGGCTCAACGGTTATCCCGACAGCTTTGTAATTGACTGGGAAAGCATCACCCTTCAGGATATCACAGAGCTTGCACAAAGCAGACTTTACGACGCTCAGGCAAGTAAGCTTATAAGTGAAACGGCAGGTGAAACTCAATGAAAGAAAAATTCAGCACGGAAAAAGAGCTCGCAGTCATCAACACCTTTGCAACCTCTCCGCTGAAAAAGGAGGATGTATTCATCTTCACCGTCACCCTCTGCGACAACGAGGTTGACCGTGACCTTGAATGCTTCAGCACCGACACAATCGGTACTCTCAAGGAGCTCTTCATCGGTAAAACGGGAATCTCTGACCACAGCATGCGCTCAAAGGACCAGTGCGCTCGTGTTTTCCGTACCTACACCGAGAAAAACGGTGAAAAAACAAGCTACGGAGAGGACTATATCGCCCTTAAGGCAAGAGCATATATGCTCAGGAACGAGGAAAGCGCTTCCCTCATATCCGAAATTGAGGGCGGAATCAAAAAGGAGGTCAGCATAAGCTGCTCTGTAAACAAAAGCACCTGCTCAATCTGCGGCGGGGATATGAAACGTCATTCCTGCGACCACGTAAAGGGCAGATACTACAACTCTAAGCTTTGCTATGCGGTACTCTCTGAGCCGACGGACGCTTATGAATGGTCCTTCGTAGCAGTACCCGCCCAGAGAAAGGCAGGCGTAACCAAGGCTTTCATCAAAAAGGAGGAAACATATTTGCATAATCCCACAGAAATCATCAAGAGCCTTTCACCCGAAAGGACACTCTCTGAAGGTGAAATCAGCTCTCTCAGAGAGCATATTTCCGCCCTTGAGGAAATGGCAGAGGAGGCTTCGGTCTATAAATCACACCTCACAGAGGAAATCGAAAGACTCGCCCTCATCGCTATGCCCAAGGTTAACCCCGCAGGCTTTATTTCCGCCTGCAAGAGCATGAAGCTCAGCGAGCTCAGAGCCTTAAAAAACGAGCTTGACTCTCAGGTGAGAGAAAAGCTGCCCGCTTCCCTTCAGCTCAGACCCTCAGCACAAGCAGTAAAAACAAACACTCACAATGCTTTTAAAATCTAAGGAGGAAAAAATATGAATCATTATTTTTCAGGCTTTAACACAAAAGAAATCACCCTTCACGCCGACGAATCGGTGAAGGAAAATTCAGCGGTTGTATTCGCTGATGACAGCACGGTAAAGGCAGCTGCAGCAGGTGAAATTCCCTGCGGTATCTGCACAAAAATCAGAAACGGGCTCGCTTCAGTTGTTTTCGCAGGTCATGTGACAGTACCCTTCGGCGGTGCTGCACCCGCACTCGGCTGGCAGAAGCTTTCAGCTGACGGTAACGGCGGCGTGAAGACTGACGAAAACGGCAAGCATTGGCTCGTTGTTTATGTAAACGAAGCAGACAAAACCGTTGATATTATAATGTAATTGGAGGAATACAGAATGAATTTTGAAAATATCAGACTCGAAAAAGGACTTTATACCTCAGGCAAGAGCTTCAGCGACACTCTTGAAAGCCTTGACCCCAGCGAGGGCTACAACGGAACAGACCTTGAAGGACTCGACGCCTTTCAGCGTCAGCTCAAGCGCTTTGATATCAGAGTAAGCGGTCAGCACAGTGACTCCATTGAAAAGTTTTTCAGAACAACCGAATCTGCCGCACTCTTCCCCGAGTACGTTTCAAGAGCAGTTATGCAGGGCATCGAGGAAAACGATGTACTCAACTCCGTTATTGCAACAACAACTGCAATTGACGGCCTCGACTACCGCGCAATCTCATCCGTAACACCCGATGCAGATGCTCCCGCAATCAACGAGGGCTCTGTTATCCCCGAAACAAAAATCCAGACTCAGCAGAATCTTATCCCTCTTTTCAAAAGAGGCAGAATTCTCACCGCTTCATATGAGGCTATCCGCTTCCAGCGTCTTGACGTATTCACCATCGCCCTCAAGCAGATAGGTGCCGCAATTGCAAGAGCTCAGATTAAGGATGCGGTCAATGTACTTCTCAACGGTGACGGCAACGGCAACGAGGCAAAAGTACTCACAACAGCATCAGGCGAGCTTACCTACAGCGACCTTCTCAACCTCTGGATGTCACTTTATCCCTACACAATGACAACCCTCATCGCTTCTCCCGACGTATTTTCAAAGATTCTTTCAATGGATGAATTCAAGGATTCAGCCGCATCAAGAGGCTTCGACGGTACAGGTAAGGTTGTAACTCCCTTCGGCGCAGAGCTTCTCCGCTACGACGGTATGCCCGCAGGTACTGTTATCGCTCTTGACAAGAATTTTGCTCTTGAAAAGGTACAGGCAGGTAACGTTGTGACAGAGGCAGACAAGCTTATTGACCGTCAGCTCGAAAGAGCCGCAGTTACCTCAACAACAGGCTTTGCTAAGATTTTCGCAGACGCTGCAGTTGCTCTCAAGATAAACTGAGAGGGGGCGGACTATGTATACCGCTGATAATGTACTCTTTGCACTGAGGGAGTATACAGAGCTGTACAGCTTTTCAAACGATCAGCTTTTACCCTCCTGCAAAAAGGGTCTCAACTGGGTGTATGCCCGGCTCAGAAGCGGTGTGGATGAGGATGACCCCCTCATCCTTTCAACCGCCGTCAGTCTTGCTCATTTCTTCTTTTTTGCCTTCAGACTCTCAGACCCGGATAAATACGAAAGCTATAAGGTGGGCGATGTAACAGTAAGAAAGGACGCTCTCAAGCTCCTTCAGATTGAAAAGGAGATGCGCAATCAGGCTATAGCCGATGCCGCCTCCATTCTGAAGGACTGTGAGTTCTATTGCCGTGGCAGATAGATCAATCAGCCTTGATTTGCTGAAAAAGAGCGGTGTCTCCATGCGCATTTACTGCGACATCACAGAGGAGGAAAAAAATTTCCATGCTATACTTCAGCCCCTCAGGTATAAAAACAAGCTCTATCTTAATCATCGTCCCACGGAGCTCGGCTTTGATACCTATCAGAAGTATCTTATGATAACCTCACCGGATATCCCTCTTGAAAAGGTAGATGACTTCGTTTATAAGCTTTACTTCGGCTCTGTCCGTATGAAAATCGACCATTGCGAAAAGGTCTATTACGGCAACGAGCCCTATTACTACTGGTCGGTTGTACGCAAGGAGGAAAAATTAAAATGAAAACAGAGGATCTTATTGATCAGATAATCGAAAAAACAAACGCCAACGGTATCGTAATGATTTACGCAAGAGCCTTCAGAGGCTTCAACCGTGATGCGCTTAACAATCCTATGGACAGACACTATATTTCCTTTCTGCCCGACAGCACCAAAACCACCTATTTCGAGGACGAGGCTGCAGGCACCTGCAAAAGAACCGAATTCCTTCTCAGGATGACGGTTTATTCCCCCGTCAACAGACAGTCGGAGCAAATATACTTCGTTACGGAAAATGTTGTTGATTACCTTGCAGAAGCATATATCGGCGAATTGCAGGATTATTCCATCGGAAACCTTTCCTATGATGAAAGCGTGAATGCATACACTCTTCCCGTACTCTTCCGCTTTGTCTATAACGAGTGTCCCCTGGGAAGCGATGAGCTTGTAAGTGAAAAGATACCTGACAGCTTTTTCTGCAAATGCCACGTAAACAACGCTGACCTTCACCTGAGCGAGGCAGACCGTGCCTACCTCAACGAGCCCTATGTCATCGGTACCTACACCGGCGACGGCAGCTCCTCGGGACTCGATATCAACCTCGGCTTCAGACCCAAGGCAGTTATTATATACCGCAACTCATATCACATTTCTTCCTACAGTACAAGTGACGGTGTAAGCAACTGCTATATGGGTATGGCAATAGGTACAAGCTACACAAGAGGTCCCCTTATTCTCGATAACGGCTTCCGCGTTAAGACCGTTGTAACAAGCAGTGCAACCACCCACCTCAACGACGAGGGCGGAGCCTATACATATATAGCTTTCAGGTAATTTTATTTTTTCAAAGCAGGGAGATTGCTCTCTGCTTTGATTTCAGGAGGAATTTAATGACAAGTGAAGAATTCAGAACAAATCCATTGTTTCTGAGAAATCAGTTTAAAACAGACGGAGTTTTTGAAATTCCAAAAATCGAAAAGGAAGAGATAAGCCTTGAAAATGTTGAGTTAATCGGTTATGATAAGCTGAGAGATTCAGAGCGTTTCGTAAAGGGTAGCGATGAAAGAATCTATTATACACCGGACCATTACGATACATTTTACGAAATAATTTCATAGGAGAATCATATATGAACAACAAAGTTACCTTTGTCAATAAAAACCAATTTAAAGAATTGTCAGAAGCAAACGAAGAAAGCTTAAAAATAAGCATTGACGGCAAAAAAATCCGCTCATGGTCTGATTATTGGAGTGTAATATCGGAAGCTTTTTCTTTCCCTGAACTGCCTTCTTATATGAAGCCCGACTATCACAGCTATTATGATTTAATGACAGATTTAAGTTGGATTAAAAGCAAAAGCATAGTTTTAATAGTTAAAAACTCCAACAAATTCTTAGACGAAGATTTAAAATTAAGGAATATAATCATCAAAGATTTCAATGACAATCTTTTACCTTTTTGGGAGAAAGAGGTTTTAAAAACAGTTGTAGGAGGAGAAACCAGAAGCTTTTGCGTATATTTTGTAGAATAGCATCAAAATTTACAGGGCGGGATACTTCATCCCGCCCTATCTTCACTTATAAGAGATTATACCATACTTTTGAATTAACTAACCTTGTCCTCGGCGGGCTGTTTCTTTCCTTTTCCGCTAACCTTCCCCGCGATTGCGAAATTAGAATTGTTCATTGTCTTTAAGCCTCATAAAGCCCCGCGTATATTCCGCCCTTCAGGATAAGCTCATCGTGAGTACCCTGCTCCTCGATACCCTTATCGGTAAGTACAATTATTCTTGAAGCGTTTCTTACCGTTGAAAGTCGGTGAGCAATAGTGAAGGTTGTTCTGCCCTTTGTAAGCTCGGCAAGAGAGCGCTGAATATACTTCTCGCTTTCGTTATCAAGAGCTGAGGTAGCCTCATCAAGCACAACTACGGGCGGATTTTTGATAAACACTCTGGCAATACTTATCCTCTGCTTCTGTCCGCCTGAGAGCATTATACCTCTCTCCCCCACATAGGTGTCGTAGCCCTGAGGCAAGGCGGAGATAAATTCGTGAGCACCCGCTCTTTTTGCCGCCTCCTCTGCCATTTCTCTTGTAGCATCGGGTTTTCCGTAAAGAATATTCTCAAGCACCGTACCCGAGAAGAGGTAAACCTCCTGCTGAACAACACCTATTGCATTACGAAGAGCAGAAAGAGAAAGCTCGCTTATATCCGTACCGTCAAGGGTGATTCTGCCCTCCGACAGCTCGTAAAATCTTGAAAGCAGACTGCAGAGGGTGGTCTTACCGCTTCCCGAGGGCCCCACAACGGCGATATTTTCTCCCTTTTTAACCTCAAGCTTCACACCGTCAAGCACAGTACCCTTTTCCTTATCATAGAAGAAGGATACATTCTCAAAGGAGATGTTGCCCTCTACCCTTTCGGGCTTTTTATCGGCAGTAATACCTGCCTCCGAAGGTACTTCAAGCACCTCAGCGAAGCGTTCAACGCCCGTTACACCCTTTTCAAACTGCTCGGTGAATTCAACAATACGCTTGATTGAGGCTATGAGCATACCTATATAAAGAAGGTAGGCGGTCATATCCGCAGCAGTGATTTTTCCCGTCATAAGGAAATATCCGCCAAGTAAAATCATAACAAGGTACATCACACCGTCGAAAAGCCTTGTGACACAGTTGAGCCTTGCCATATATTTATAGGAATCGCACTGTACCTTGCTGAGCCTTGCACTTTCGGCATTGAACTTCTCTCTTTCAAGGTTTTCATTGGCAAAGCTTTTTACCACTCTTATACCTAAAAGAGTTGTTTCCGTCTGTGCATTCACATCACCCGTAATTACTCTTCTTTCCTTGAAGGCACTGCGCATCTTTCTGCGGAAATACATCGAGCCGAAGAATATGAGAGGTACGGCAACAAAGGTTGAAACCGTAAGCAGCGGATTTATGGAAGAAAGTACGGCAAAGCTTACAGTAACCTTGAGACCCGCGATAAAAAACTCCTCGGGACAGTGATGGGCAAACTCGGCAATGTCAAAAAGGTCAGTTGTAATTCTCGACATAAGCTGACCAACCTTTGTGGTATCAAAATATGAGAAGGGAGCGGTAAGAAGGTGGGAAAACATATCCTCACGCATATCCTTTTCGATTTTTACGCCCATACAGTGACCCACATAGGTCATATAGTAGCCCGCCACCATATCAACGAGCTTGAGTAAGGCATAAAGCCCCGCCATAGAAAGCACAAGGCGTACCGTAAGGCGTGAAATATCCGTTGTGGCAATGGAGGTTATCTCCCTTACAATCATCGGGAGAACAAGCTCACAGCCCGTGGTGAGTCCCGCACAGACGAGGTCAAGGAGCATAACCCATTTGTGCTTTATAAAATATGGTATAAACCATTTTTTGAGTGTACCTTTTTTAGTGTGTTTCATTTTATATGCCTTCTTTTTACCGAATAAATTTCCGTTACAGAATAACCGTATTATATATTTTAACATCTGGTGCAAATTTTTTCAAGCATTCTTCGGCTATTGCACAGGAATGTAAAAAAGCTCCCTCGGTGAGGGAGCTTTGATTTAGTTGTCAGATTTCATCTAAAGACGGAGAAGCGTCGGCTGTCTTCTCCCACCATTCAGAGGTTTTAAACTCTGACGGGATTTTATCAAAATCTTCAAAAGGCGTATCAAAACCATTTTTTTCCAAACAGTCAAACCATTCATCCCGTCGACTCTTTGGCAGTTTTCCTCCACACCAAGGACAATATCGAATTAAGATATATGAAGTAGCTCTTCCGTTTTCCCCATCATAAATTGGAAGACCATATTCATTGAATTTTGAAGAATAATAAACAATTTTATCTTCTATACTGTCTTCGGACAGTATGATTTTTTGATCTATGCAATATGATTTTCTTTCCATATCCTCACAACACATTTTTACCATAAAGTCCTTCCTTTCACTGCATCTTTATACATTTCTCCCGTAATTGGATCCATCATAACACAGAGGACGGCTCTGTGTGTCAATTTGCTTCCTTACGAAGCCCAAACTTACATCCGTCAGATTACAGCTTGAATATATCACAAAACAAAAACCTTGTCAATTGGTTTGCAGTCAGGCGGGCGGTAGAAGAAAGCGGGATAGACCCTTCCGACGGCTACGCTGCCACCTTTTTCTCCGAAAACGGGCAAAACCCTCCCGTCACCCTTCGGGTGCCACCCTCCCTTTCAAGGAGGGCGAGGCTAAGGTTTGCACCTTCGGTGCTATTATAACCTCGTCACTTCGTGACACTCCCTCTGACAGAGGGAATTTCCTCTCAAGGGAATCTCGTCGACCGCTACAAGGGGGCGGGATAAGCCTTCCCGCTTTCTCACCGTCGCCCGCGATTCCGAATTCCGAACTCCGAATTCCGCATTAAAAAAGCACCGCCTCAAAGCGGTGCTTTTCTCTTAACCAAAGAATGCCTTGTGTACTGCGGAAACTGCCTTGTCAGCATATTCCTTGTCGATGAGTACTGAAATTGTGATTTCGCTTGTTGAAATCATATTGATGTTGATGCCTGCCTCGTAAAGAGCGCCGAACATCTTTGATGCTGTGCCTGAATGTGACTGCATACCTGCACCGACGATTGAAACCTTTGCTACTGTTGTGTCGGATGAAACAACTGCACCCTCCATATCAAAAATATCCTTGAGGATTGCAACTGCATCGTCTGCGTTACCCTTTGCGCAGGTGAAGGAAATATCCTTAGTGCCGTCGCGGCCTACTGACTGAAGAATAACGTCGATGTTGATGCCCTTCTGAGCAAGTCTTGAGAACATCTTGAAGGCATTACCGGGAATATCCTTCATACCTACAACTGAAATTCTTGCTACGTCTGTATCCTTTGTTACGCCTCTGATTAACATTTTTTCCATATTTGCTACCTCCCTGACTATGGTTCCCTCTTCTCTTACAAGGCTTGAGAGAACCTCTAATTCAACATTATATTTTTTTGCCATTTCAACGGAACGGTTGTTGAGCACCTGAGCACCTAAGGTTGCGAACTCAAGCATTTCATCGTATGTGATGTCATTGAGCTTCTGTGCGTTTTCAACCTTTCTGGGGTCAGCAGTGAAAACACCGGTAACGTCGGTATAAATCTGACAGCGGTCTGCGTGAAGAGCGGCTGCAATAGCAACTGCACTTGTGTCTGAGCCGCCTCTTCCGAGGGTTGTCATATCATCGTACTTGTTAAGTCCCTGGAAGCCTGCAACGATAACAATCTTCTTACCGTCGAGCTCCTTCTGAAGTCTGTCTGTTGCAACCTCGTGGATTCTTGCAGAGCCGTAGGCTGAGTTTGTCTTGAAGCCTGCCTGCCAGCCTAAAAGTGAGATTACGGGGCAGCCGAGCTTTTCGATTGCCATAGCAAGAAGTGAAATAGAAATCTGCTCACCTGCGGTAAGAAGCATATCCATTTCTCTTTTTGAGGCGTTGGGATTGATTTCCTTTGCCTTTTCGATAAGATCGTCTGTTGTGTCGCCCTGAGCCGAAACAACAACAACCACATTGTTGCCCTTCTTATAGGTATCCGTAATAATTGAGGCAACATTGAAAACTCTCTCTGCATTGGCAACAGAGGAGCCTCCGAATTTCTGAACTATAAGAGCCATATTATATCTATCCTCCTGATACAAACTTTATCAATAATCGGCAACTCTGATAAGGCTGAGTACCTTTATACCTGCCTTTTCGAGCTTACCTGTAAGCTCCGCTTCCTTTGCAACACCTGTTATGAAAGCAATTTCCTTTTCGTCACAGCCCTCGTACTGAAGGTATTTAACCTCACCGAAGGTACTGTCGATAAGAGCCTTGTCTGTTTTCTCAGCTCTGATGTAAAGTGCGGTTTCAGCCTCAAGATGAGAAGCAAGGTAATCTTCCTTTGCTTTCTCCCAGCCGAAGAACTTGCGCTTTTCGTCATTTGCGGCACAGTCGATAACGTCGCCCACAACTGCGGATGCTGTTGCAAGCTTACCTGCACCCTTACCGTACATAAGCACATCACCCGTAGCGTCACCACGTACAAGACAGGCGTTGAATACGTCGTTTACACCTGCAAGCATACTTTCCTTTGAGATAAGGCAGGGTGTAACCATAACGAGAATTTTATCATTATCAAGCTTCTTTGTTCTTGCGAGAAGCTTGATAACACAGTCCGCACTGTCTGCATAAGCAACATCGCTGAGTGTGATTTTTGAAATACCCTCACAGTAAACGCCGTCGGGGTAAACGTGACTTCCGAAGGCAAGAGAAGCAAGGATGCAGATTTTTCTCATCGCGTCAAGACCCTCAACGTCTGCTGTGGGATCCTTTTCCGCATAGCCGAGCTGCTGAGCGAGGCTGAGAGCATCACTGAAGCTCATACCCTCCATTATCATTTTAGTCAGAATAAAGTTTGAGGTTCCGTTGAGAATACCTGCAATTTCACTTATTCTGTTACCTGCAAGACATCGGCTTATGGGTCTGATAATGGGAATACCGCCGCCTACGGATGCCTCGAAAAGAAAGTTCACATTATTTTTTCTTGCAGCCTCAAGAAGCTCAAAACCCTTCGTTGCAACAAGCTCCTTGTTTGAGGAAACAACGTGCTTACCCTTATTGAGACAGCGCATTGCAAAGTCAAAAGCAGGATTCACACCGCCCATTGTCTCAACAACTATCTGTATTGAATCGTCGTTAACTATCTCCTCGAAATCCTTTGTCATAAGAGCCTCAAAGGGATTATTCTCGAAATCTCTTATATCAAGAATTCTCTTGAGGGATAAGGAAACGTCGCTGTTTTTCAGAATAGAATCTGCGTTTTTTGTAATAACCTCGGCAACGCCCGAGCCTACAACTCCGAAGCCTAAAATTGCTACGTTCATTTTTTCACTACCTTCCGTTTTATGTTGTAGTTAAAGTATATAATATCACATTTTATCCTTTATGAAAAGTATTTGTCTTAAATTTTTTTTATTTTGTGAAATACATTGATTTTGCAATCGATATAGGTTAATATAATATAAATATAATACAAAATCAACTTAACTGAGGGGTGTTATAAATGACCGACGTGGAAAAAAAGCGGAAATTTATTATCAACATACTTTTCTACGGTGCGATACTGCTCATAGCGCATACTGTCTATAAGTATGCCTTCGGTGTTGCCTTTCCTCTTGTGTTTGCCTTCACCGTTGCAACGATTCTCCAGAGGCCGAGAAACTTTATTGTCAGAAATTCCTTCCTCGGCAAGGGTCTTGCCTCGGCTATATGTGTTCTTCTGTTTTTCGGCGCAATAGGAGCTGTTTTCGTGCTTATCGGAATAAAGATTTTCGAGGAGCTGCGAGACTTCGTTTCTGTTATTATTTCACTTTTTGAAAATGTTGACGGACTTGTCAACACCGTTGAGGATTTCCTCTTCTCCTTTGCAGGAAGACTTCCCCGGTTCCTTTCAGAGCCCGCAACCGAGGGCCTCACAACTCTCTTTACACAGATAAGAGGTGCTATTGCAGGCACAAGCACAGAGCTTACGGATAACCTTGCAAGCGGCATCGGAGAAAAGTTTGATGTTTCATGGGTAACCGCACCTCTTTCAGGTGTTATTTCAACCGTTTCCCAGATACCCTCCTTCCTTATCTCTGTTGTTATCGCAATCGTTGCCACCTGCTTTATGACCGCAGATTACGATTATATCGTCAACTTCATAAAAATCCAGCTTCCCGAAGATAAGCGTAAGGACCTTTCAAGAGCAAAACGTCTCGTTTTCTCCTCACTCGGTAAAATGGCAAGAGCATATGCTCTTATTATGCTCATTACCTTCATCGAAATGTACGCAGGTCTTACCGTACTCGATCTTACGGGCATTTTCTCCACAAAGTAC
>JAZULG010000217.1:0-3945 GCA_045603005.1 Acutalibacteraceae bacterium | reverse complement strand
ACCGTCTTCTCATCGGTACTCCCGGACGCTCAAATGCTTTTGCGATTTCACTTCGTCTCGGTATGGATGAAAATATTATCGAAAGAGCAAAGACCCTTGTTTCAAAAGAAAGCACACAGTTTGAATCCGTGATAGAATCCCTTGAGGAAAGCCGTCAGCAACTCGAAAAGCAGAAGGAAATCGCAGATTCTCTTACTGCCGAGGCTGAAAAGGCAAAGGCTGAGGCTCAGAGCTATAAGGCAGAAATAGAAAGACTCCGTGAGGAGGAGCTTGAAAAGGCAAGAGGTCAGGCACTCAGGATTGTCGAGCAGGCAAAGAGAAGCGCCTATGCCCTGCAAAGTGAGCTTGAGGAGCTGAAAAAGCAGAGCGAAAAAGCCAAAGATAAAACCGAAATGGCAAGACGGGCAAAGCAGCTTATGAAAAAGGGCCTCGCCGACTTTGACGATATAACAAATCCTGTCGTAAAGGCCGTAATCGAAGACGAAAATTACGAGCTTCCCCGACCTTTAAAAATAGGCGACGAGGTTTATCTTGTGGATATGGGTAAAACTGCTACAGTTACCTCCCTCGAGGACAGAAAGGGTAATATCGAGGTGCTCGCGGGCATAATGAAGATGCGCACCCCCGTTAAGAATATCCGTCTGCAGGAAAAGAAAAAGCAGCAGACAAATAAACCGAGAAACGTACCGAGCAGTAAGGAGCACGTCTTTTCCGCCGCTTCATCGGCACAAAACCGCTGTGATCTGAGAGGTATGAACGTTGAAGAGGGTATTATCGAGGTTGACCGCTATATTGATCAGGCACTGCGTCTCGGCCTCGGTGAAATCACTCTCATCCACGGCAAGGGTACGGGACTTCTCAGGAAGGGCATACACGAGCACCTGAGAAAAAAAAAGTTTGTAAAATCCTTCCGTCTCGGCGTTTACGGTGAGGGTGAGACAGGCGTTACTATTGTGACTTTAAAGTAGTACTTTTTAAGCTGACATGGCGGAATAGTAGTCAGTAGCCAGTAGTCAGGAATTGCTTCGCAACATAAAACAAAAAAGAAAGGTAAAATCCAATGCAAATTTTCGACAAATCAGACAAGCTTTTAAACGTATGCTACGATATAAGAGGTCCCGTTATGGATGAAGCCGCAAAAATGGAGGCCGACGGTATAAACGTACTAAAGCTCAACATCGGCAATCCCGCCCCTTCGGCTTCAGAGCTCCCGACGAAATCATTGTTGATATGATATATAACCTTCGCTCAACCGAGGGATACTCCGAGTCAAAGGGACTTTTCTCTGCAAGAAAAATTATGCAATACTGTCAGCTTAAAAATATACCGAACGTAAAGGTAAACGATATCTATATGGGCAACGGTGTAAGTGAGCTTATCACAATGGCTATGCAGGGGCTTTTCAACAACGGCGATGAAATTCTTGTACCTATGCCCGACTATCCCCTTTAGACTGCGGCAATAACTCTTGCCGGCGGTACTGCGGTGCATTATATCTGCGACGAAGAAGCCGATTGGTACCCTGACATTGAGGATATCAAAAAGAAGGTAACTCCCAAAACCAAGGGCATAGTTGTCATAAACCCCAACAAAGCCTAAGGGAGCCTTCTATATCTTCCCTAAGCTCGATGTAAAGAAATTCAACATCACAGACTATGAAAAGTTCTCTCTTGATTTGCTTCGTGAAAAGCATATCCTCGTCACCTGCGGTACCGGCTTCAACTGGCACAAGCCTGACCACTTCAGAATAGTGTTCCTTCCCGATAGAAGAACTCTCGGTATGGCAATGGATAAGCTTGAGGAGTTTTTGAGTCACTATAGACAGTAAAAAAACGCCCTGTGTGACGATTTGCGTTACGCCCTGGGGAATGATTGGAAAAGCAAGCTACAGATACCCAAAGGGTACGCCTGTAAAACCCTTGCTATGTATCCCGACAAACACGAATATTGGATATATCATTTACTGCTTGCAAGGCAAGGTAAAATAGATATATTCATATCAAGCAGCGGATACGGTATCGGCGGTATCCACTCCAAAGATATGTGTGTAAAGTTTGCCGAATGTATAGAGCGTGAATTGATGACCGCCGGGGTACAGGACATACGCCTTGCGTTAGAGCTTAACTATATATGTGCCGGACGGCGTAGGACACAATACGACCTATGCGGCGGGGATATAAAAATAGAAAGCCTGTGCAACTATCCAACACACAGACTATGGGCAGACTATATACAGAAATAAGCAAGGCGGGGATTTCTCCCCGCCTAATTGCATTTATTCAATATTTATGTAGCAAAAATCATCATCATAGCTTAACGCTACATATAGATTATCGTATCTGTATTCAGCAGTAAGGTAATCAAATCCCAAAAAATCACAATGCTTTGAAATCACATCTTCCACATCGTCCTTGTACAAATCTTTTACGATTAAACAGTATTTGCCTGTGGAAATATCGTAGGTCATATTGACTACAGTTATACCGTAAAATTCAATCCCGCAATTATCATATTCCCATATTTCGCCGTTGGTTTTGGTAGGTATTCCCATTTGCCATAAGGTTGCGATTTTTCCGTTTTCCGTATCAAAATCATTCAACCTTAAATTTGGCGGGGATATCACTATAAGAAACAGACCATAAACAATAACTGCAAATAAAATAATTCCCGATATTATATAGCGTTTCTTATTGGCTTTTATGTTCTTTGCTATAGCTTCTTTCATAACATCACCATTTGTATCCGCAATTCTCACAACAAAATTGAGAAACGGCAGTTTTACTAAAAAAACCAAACAAGTGCATATGTGTTGCACACTTCATTGTAGATATTTTCTTTACTTTCTCTGACCCACAAGTAGGGCACTTGGGAACACAGCCAGGGTCAACACTTTCTTTTGCTTGCTCTCGTTTCAAATCGTCAAGCGTAGGTTTATGTATAGGTCTGTCAAAATCCTTTAATTGCTCTCCTAAAGGATTGTTTGTTTCGTGGTCTATCAACGGGTAATTATCATTAAGACAATAACGCATATTCAAATCGTTATAAAGCCGTCCGCATTGAGGACACTTTTTGAATTGTTTTACTTTCTTCATAGCCACATAGCCTTTCCGCACTTTTTCTTATATTATAGCATTTATTTATTAAGAAATCAACAGAACGCAAACAAGCGGGATATTCTCCCGCCTTTTTCTTTCTTGACATATAATGTAATATATGATATAATGAACAAAATGTTAACACGGATTTATATGGAATCCGTGGAAAGGAGAAAACACTATGAAAAAATCGAAGAGAATCATTTCGGCATTACTCTCTGTGCTTATGCTTTCACTTATGATGATTATGCCCGTAAACGCAGGCACTGACTTACCCGAAAGCAAGCACGATTATGAAAACAACAGCTATGAGCATTGGCACTATGAATACGAAGGCAATGCGAAAGGTCTTTACGTCACCTTTTCAAGTAAGACCTCCTTCGATGCAGGCTACAGCTACTGCAGTGTGCATCCCGACCGCTGCCCCGTTGATGATTCGTCGGACGATTATTACGAAGAGCCCTGTGATGAATCAACCAAGTTCTACGTACCCGGCGATATGCTCTTTATCACCTACGACAGCGAAATTGCCGAGCCCTTCGTATTCTACCAGAAGGAGCTCAGCGGCAGAACAATCTATATTCCCTGCAAAAGCTTTGACATCACTTTATATACCGATAGTTACGATACCGATTACGGCTTTAAAATCACCCGTATAGCTCCGACCTTGCCCAAGGGTGAAACCGCATACCGCTACAACTTCGGCGACGGTACTCAGTTTGTTGAGGTAGCCTACGGAGAGACTTATCTTAAATCAGAGCTTGAAAACTACATAGTTAACGGCGAGGCTATTGTCGGCTGGGAAACCGAAGACGGTGAACAGTTCTTTTTCTACGGTGATGAAACCCTT
>JAZULG010000216.1:0-4434 GCA_045603005.1 Acutalibacteraceae bacterium | reverse complement strand
TATGTGCTTCTTGACGAGAACAAAAAGGAAATTCTCCCCGCTGTGTCCTACCGTGACGGCAGAACAACCGAAGCGGTAAAAGAGGCAAATAACATAATCTCTCAAGCTGAGCTCTATTCACGCACGGGCATACAGAAGCAGAACTTCAATACGATTTATCAGCTTTACTGCGATAAGAAAAGCGGTAAGCTGGAGGATGCAAAGCATTTTCTTATGATGCCTGAGTATCTTTCCTTTAAACTGACGGGTGAAATCAGAAACGAATACACTAACGCAACTACAACCAACCTTGTAAATGCTGAAAGTAAGCAGTGGGATAAATATATTCTTGATAAGCTCGACTTACCTGAAAGCATTTTCTGCGAGCTTTCTCTTCCCGGCGCAGTCGTTGGCATTTTCACAGACGAAGTTAAAGCTGAAATCGGATTTGACAGTACGGTTATTTTATGTCCGTCACACGATACGGCTTCTGCAGTTGCGGCTTGCCCCGTTGACGGTGAAAGCGTGTATATTTCTTCGGGTACGTGGAGCCTTATCGGCACAGAGAATCCTGTCCCCGTACTCACCGAAAAGGCACTTGAAGCTAACTTTACCAACGAGGGCGGAATCGAATACCGTTTCCGCTTTCTTAAAAATATTATGGGTATGTGGCTGTTTCAGAATATCCGCAGAAACATAAACAAAGAACTTACTTACGATGAGATGATGAACCTTGCAAAGACAAGCACATTCACAGAAAAGATAGATCCAAACGCACCGGAGTTTATTGCACCTGAAAATATGATTGAAGCAGTGAGAAATTATCTCGGCAAGCCCGATTTGCCTCTTGCTGACGCGCTTTCAAGTGTTTATCATTCCCTTGCCGGGTCATACAGAAAAGCAGTGGAGGAAATCGAAAGCATCAGCGGTAAGGAAATCAAGGCAATACATATTGTCGGCGGCGGCAGCAAGGATAAATACCTCAATAAGCTGACCGCAGAATACACAGGCAAAAAGGTATACACAGGCCTTATGGAAGCAACGGCAACGGGAAATATACTTTCACAGATTATGTATGATAAAAAAATAACTCTCACCGAAGCGAGAGAGATAATAAAAGCAACATTTGACATTATGGAGGCAGACTGATGAGCAGATACAGTGAAGCAAAAGAAATATATGCAAAGTACGGTATAGATAGTGAAAAAGCACTTGAAACATTGAAGGATGTCTGTGTTTCCGTACACTGCTGGCAGGGCGACGATGTAATAGGCTTTGACAGCAAGGAGGCTCTTTCAGGCGGTATTCAGACCACGGGAAACTATCCCGGTAAGGCAAATACACCCTCTGAGCTTATGGCAGACTACGATAAAGCATTTTCACTTATGCCCGGTAAAAAGAAGCTGAATCTTCACGCTTCTTACGCTATCTTTGAAGACGGTGAAATTGTAGGCAGAGATAAGCTCTTGCCTAAACATTTCAGCAAATGGGTGGACTATGCCAAAGAGAGAAATATGGGTATCGACTTTAACCCCACATTCTTTTCACACCCTATGGTAAAAGATAATCTTACCCTTTCTTCCCCCGATGAGGTGGTGCGAACATATTGGGTGAATCACGGATAAGCCTGCCTTAAAATTGCAGAATATTTTGCAGAAGAAACAGGCGTGCCTTGCGTTATGAATATATGGATTCCCGACGGCTACAAGGATATCCCCGCAGACAGACTTTCTCCGAGAGCGAGATTCAAAAAGAGCCTTGATGAAATTCTTGATACACCTTATAATAAAGAAAAGGTATATGTAACTCTCGAATCAAAGGTATTCGGTATCGGTCTTGAAAGCTATACTGTCGGCTCGGCTGAATTCTGCCTTTCATACTCCGATTACAAGGGTATCACACCTCTTATGGATAACGGTCATTATCATCCTACGGAAATGGTAAGTGATAAGATTTCATCACTTCTTCTCTTTAACGAAAAGATTGCCCTTCATGTAACAAGAGCAGTACGTTGGGACAGCGACCACGTGGTTATTTTTGACGATGAAACCAAAGAGATAGCAAAAGAGATTGTCAGAAATGATGCACTTGAGAGAGTGTTCATTGCGACAGATTATTTTGATGCATCAATCAATCGTATTGCCGCTTGGGTAACAGGTGTAAGAAGCGTGCAAAAGGCGTTACTGTTTGCACTTTTACAGCCGGATGAAAAGCTGAAGCAGTTACAGAGTGAAAGCAATTTTACTGAGATTATGTATCTTCAGGAAGAAATGAAAACTGCACCCTTCGGTGATGTGTGGAATGAATATCTTGAGAGAGAAAATGTAGCATCTGACTATCTTTCCGAAGTTAAAAAATACGAACAGAAAGTACTGGTGAAAAGAATATGAAGGATATATTGACTGCTCCCTTTGTGGAGGAAATGAAAAAGACAACCGCCAATATGTACCGTCTCGGTTGGGATGAAAGAAACGGCGGAAACATAAGCTATATGCTCGACGAAAACGAAGTAAAAGAATATCTTGACCTTGATAATGTGCTCCGTACAATTCCTACGGGCTTTGATGCAAAGAGCCTTATCGGCAAAATTTTTATCGTTACGGGTACGGGTAAGTATTTCAAAAATGTTGAGTCTGACCCTGAAACAAATCTTGGTATTATCCGCATTGCAAAGGACGGCACAACTGCTGAGCTTCTCTGGGGCTACAAGGACGGCGGCAGGTTTACAAGTGAGCTTCCTGCTCACCTTATGAGTCATATGGCAAGACTTAAGGTTGACCCTGAAAACAGAGTTGTTATGCACTCGCACCCGACACATACCCTCGCTATGAATTATGTTCACGAGCTTGATGAAAAGAAATTCACTCACACTCTTTGGGAAATGTGTACCGAATGTATTGTTGTCTTCCCTGAAGGTGTAGGTGTACTTCCCTGGATGCTTTGCGGTACCAACGAAATCGGTGAAGCAACTGCAAAGAAAATGGAAGAGTTCCGTCTTGTCGTGTGGGGTATGCACGGCATTTACGGCGCAGGTAAGACAATGGATGAAACCTTCGGTCTTATTGAAACCGTTGAAAAGGCAGCCGAGATTTATATGCTCACTGCACATCTTCCGAGAGTTAACACTATTAAGGACGAGGAAATGGTTGAGCTTGCAGAGTTCTTTGGAGTGAATTACAGAAAAGATTTTCTGAATATATAATCAACCCGACAAACAATTATTTGCGGAGGATGAATTTATGAATGTAAAGGAATATATCGAGAATAATTGGGATAATACAACCCGTTTATTTACAGAGGATGATGATACATTAATAGGCTTGCCGCATCCCTATACTGTGCCCTGTATAGAAGGGAAATTTCAGGAAATGTATTATTGGGATGTTTATTTCACAAATGTAGGTCTGATAAAATCGGGACGTTTGTCACAGGCAAAAAATAATGTGGATAATATGTGTTATCTGATAAATAAATTCGGATTTGTTCCTAACGGAAACCGCACTTATTATCTTTCCCGTTCACAACCACCTTTCCTTTCACAAATGGTTCGCTGCATTTACGAGCAGACGGGAGATATCAGGTGGCTTGATGAATGTTACAAGGCTCTTGAAAAAGAGTATAAATTCTGGGAAAATGAACGTCAGACGCCCTGCGGACTTAACCGATATTACGGAAGCTTTAACCGTGAGGAGCTGATGAGCTTTTGCGGACTTTTATGCAATCGCTTTAATATCGAAAAGCCTGATGATGAAAGCATTGCAGAGTGTTACGGTAAGGCTATGTATTCCTTTGCGGAAAGCGGTTGGGATTGCAACAGTCGTATGGGGCTTGACTGTTATAATTATGCTTGGGTGGATCTGAATTCTTTGCTGTTTGGTATGGAAAGTGATATGGCGTTTTTTTCTGCCGAGCTTAAAAACGGATGCGAGGCAATGTGGAATGAAAAAGCAAATAGCAGACGAGAGATGATGACAAAGCTTTTATGGGACGATAAATCGGGGGCTTTCTGTGATTATAATTTTGAAACAGGAAAACAAGCTGATATTATATCGGCCGCACAGTTTTATCCGTTATTTTCAGGTGTATGCACTAAAGAAGAGGCTGAACGCACGGTAGAATTATTATCTGAAATCGAAGCAGAGTTCGGTGTGGCTTGCTGTGAAAAAAGAGAGGATTTATACGGTCTGCAGTGGGATTACCCTAACGGATGGGCTTGCTTGGAATATGTTATTGTGCACGGGCTTTTGCGTTACGGCTATCGTAAGGAAGCACTTCGCATCGCTGAAAAATATAAGCGTTTAGTGGAAAAAGTCTTTGAAGAAACCGGAAAATTATGGGAAAAATATGATGTTACAACGGGCACTGTTTCACATAATAAAGAATATGAAACTCCTGCTATGATGGGGTGGACGGCCGGTGTTTATATTGATTTTTGTTCCTTGACGGGAGAATAAA